>JBAWVI010000044.1:0-7883 GCA_037147375.1 archaeon
TAATTCAGATCCAAGTATTATTGATTGGTATGTTGATAAAGGATATAAGGGATTAATTCTTGAAGGAACTGGACTTGGGCACCTTCCAACAGGAATTGGTGGAACAAGTCAAGATCTACCAAAGGATAAGCAATGGCTTCCCTTTATTGAAAAAGCAGTTAAGAAAGGAATAATAATTATTATAACATCACAATGCTTATTTGGGAGAGTTAATGGTAAGGTTTATGCAAATCTAAGATATGTTGCAGAAGCTGGAGCAGAATATCTTGATAGTCATGATATGCTTCCAGAAACAACATACATTAAGCTAGGAGTTGCATTATCTCTTTTTAAAACTAAGGAAGAAGTTATTAATTATATGAAAACAAATATTTCTGGAGAAATAACTGAAAAAGAAAACCCAGAATTCTTTGATATGGAAATGGAATAAAGAATAATTATGGTTTTAACAAAAATTGATATAAATAAATTAGATTATAAAGCACTTGGGTTAATGTGCGGGCTTGAACTTCATCAACAGCTTGACACAAATAAACTTTTTTGTAATTGTAGGTCTATCCTAATTAAGGATGATACTAAGCCTGATTTTTCAGTTTCAAGAAAGCTTCACGCTGTTACTTCTGAAGCTGGAGAAATAGATGCAACCGCAAGTCATGAACAAAAAAGAGATAAAACATTTATTTATAAAGGATTTAATTCTTGTAATTGTTTAGTTGAAATTGATTGTCAGCCTCCTCATCAGCCAAATAAGGATTCACTTGTTATCTCAATGATTATTTCAAAACTTACTAATTCAACTATTGTTGATAAAACATATGTTATGAGAAAGCAGGTTATTGATGGTTCTAATGTTTCTGGATTTCAAAGAACAATGATGATTTCTACAAATGGTTATATTGATCTTGATTTTGGAAGAGTAAGAATAAATAAGATTCTTTTAGAAGAGGATGCAGCAAGACCAATTGAAAGAGGAGAGACTGAAGTTATTTATTCTCTTGATAGACTTGGAACTCCAATGATTGAGGTTGTTGCATGGCATGATATTTATACTCCAGAAGATGTTAAGAAAACCACAATGTTTCTTGGACAGTTATTTAGATCAACTGGAAAAACCAAGAGAGGTCTTGGTTCAATTAGACAAGATATAAACATTTCAATTAAAAATGGTGCAAGAACTGAGATAAAGGGTGCCCAAGATCTTGAACTAATTCCAGAAATTGTAAAAAGAGAAATTGTTAGACAATTATCTTTGTTACAAGTAAGAGAAGAATTAAAATTAAGGGGAATAAATGACATATATATACATGAAATAGATATAACAGATATTTTCAAATCAAGTGAATCTAAAATGATTAAGGAAGCAATTTCTCAAGGTAAGAAAATATTTTGTTTTCCTCTTCCAAAGTTTAAAGGAATTCTTGGTTATGAGGTTCAACCAGATAGAAGAGTTGGAACTGAGATTGCAAACATCTTAAAAACAAAAACAACTCTTAAAGGTTTATTCCATGCAGACGAACTCCCAAATTATGGAATCACAGAGATTGATGTAACAAACATAAAAGCAAAATTAAGTTTAAAGGAAGAAGATTCTTTTATTATGGTTATCTCATCTGAACTTGAAATAAATTATGTTAAAGAGATAATTGAAAACAGATTAAATCAATTTACATTTGGTGTTCCTGAAGAAACTAGAATGGTAACTCCTGTAGGTAACACAGAATATCAAAGACCAATCTCTGGGTCTGCTAGAATGTATCCAGAAACTGATATTTCTCCTATTGAGTTCACGCCTGAGCTCATAAACAGAATGAATAAAGAAACTCCATTATCACTTGAAGCTAGAAAGAAATTATATTTAGAAAATTATAAAATAAGTGTACAGCTTGCAGATAAAATGCTTTTATCAAACTTTGCTCCGATCTTTGAGCACATAGTTACAACTTATAATTTCAATCCAACAACCTTATGTGTCTTCCTTCTTGAAGATTTAACAAAACTTCAAAGAGAAAAAAAGATTAATCTTGATTATCTTGAAGATGAGGATATTTATTCTTTCTTTTCAAACAAAGAAGTAAATGAAATTCCAAAATCTAAATTTAATGATATATTTATTGAATATATTAATACAAAGAAACCAATAATAGATATTCTTACAAAGCATGGTGTTAGTTCAAGCAAAGAAAATATAGATGTTGATTCTTTAGCTATAGAAGTAATAATTGAAAACAAAGATATTATTCTTAAGCAAAGAGAAAGATCAATTGGTTTACTTATGGGTAGACTTATGGCAAAGACCAAAGGAACAATTGATGGTAAGATTTTATCTGAAAGTTTAAACAAGAGTTTAAATAAATTTTTAAATGAAAATAAATAAAGAGAAAATATATATGGTTGAAAAGAAAATACTTTATGCTCCATGGAGACAAGAATATTTAACTAGTAATCTTGAAAATAAAAGTAAATCTTCTAAAACCTGTTCTTTTTGTAACATAAAAAAAGTAGATCTAGATTTATTAGTTCTTGAAGGAAAGACATGTTATATTCAAGCAAACAAATTTCCATACGCTACAGGTCATCTTCTAATAATTCCAAAACGCCACGTAAATGATATAAACTCATTAACTACAATTGAAAGAACAGAATTATTTAACTTAATGGATCTTTCTATCTTTGCACTTAAGATATTTATGAAGCCAGAAGGGTATAATATAGGTTGTTCAGTAGGAAAAGTAGCTGGAGAAAGTATGCTTCACCTTCATTTTCACGTGCTCCCTAGGTTTTCAGGGGATGTTGGGTGGGATCTCCCACTTGATTTCAAAGTTTGCTCAATTTCTCCAAAAGATCTAACAAATAAGTTAAAAAATATAATAATTAAGGAAAAACTCTTGAAAAAATTCGATATTTCTTAAATTTAGGAGTGTTTCGTCCAACAATATTGGTTTTTAAACTTATTTACACATATATATTAAGAAACTTTAAAATATATTTAAGGTAATAGACATATACCAAAGGTGATTATGAATGGCTCTTTTTGATATCTTCAAATGGAATAAAAAAACAAGCAACGTTGTTATTGATGAAAAAATGATTAAAGAATCTAGACTTTCTAAAACTAGATCATTTACTGATTATAAAAAATATGCAGATAAACCTGTTGATTGGCTTTTAGCACACCTAAAAGTAATTGATGAAGTTGTATCTGGTGTTAAGTTTGGAACTAAACAACAAAGTCATTTCTTGTTTGAAGGAAGAAAGGTTTTAAAGAATGATTATACAAAACCTTTATTCAATGATATGATGGATAATTATACAGCTTACTATTATGCTCTTAAAAGATTAATAATCTTGAAGAGAGAGCTTGGACAACTTAAGGGTCTAAGAGAAGAAGAATATCTTGTAGCTGGTAAGCAAAAAGATTTAGTTACAGAACTTAATGATATTGAAAGAAATTTAAATATATATCTTGAGAATATAACTACTTGTAAATCAAAAATAAAAGAAGATATATTTAATCCAGAAAGAAGATAAATTTTATTTATCTTTCTTTTTCATTTTTTCTTCAATCTCTTTCAATAGATTGTATGCATTTTTAACTTCTTTACGTTTTGTTAATTTATTTCTTTTATTTGTCTTGTTAGTTCTTTTACTAATTTTATTAATTAGTCCTGTTTGACCAGGATTTCTAAATTTAAAAGACATTTAAATCATTCCTTTGCTTTCTTAATCTTTACTTTAGATTTTTTCATAAGTTTATAGAATAAGTCTTTGGCTTTACCACTGCGAATTTTGTGTATAACACATTCTTTAGAGGATTTCTTTATTTTTTTTGGTAAGACTTTTTCAAATTGAAGTAAGGATCTAAATTTGCTCAAATTTATATCATCCCTTTTGCCATTCCTTTTGCGCTTCTTAAGCATTTCTTATGCCAATATTGTCCGCCCCATTTTTTATCGCAACCGGGTTTTGAACAAAGCGCACAAGTGTCTGTCTTATACTTGGAGTTAACTAAATCAATTTCATCAATAGATTTATCTTCTTCTTTTTTCTTTCCAAATCCAAATAAATTTTTTAAACCCATAATTTGTCTCTTTCTTTTTCCTTGAAATGATTTTCTTTTGGATTAATAGCCCGAAGGAGATTCGAACTCCTGTCGCAAGGTTCAAAGCCTTGCATGCTTGGCCTCTACACTATCGGGCTATTTCTATTTATTCTTGTGCTTGTTATATAATTAAAGCAAAAGAAGGTTTTTTATATGTTTTTAATGTAAATTATTTAGTAGTATAAAATATTTATATATTATTTACTGTGTGACTTAGAAATTAATTGGGAGTGTAGCTTAGTCTGGTTTGAGCACTCGACTGATAATCGAGCGGTCGCAGGTTCAAATCCTGCCATTCCCACTCAACCTCTTGCGCCAGGTTGACGAGCGCAATAATTAATTTAAAATTTAATATATTTTAGTTTTTTAATAAAAAAGTACTTATGGTGATATGTTTGAATAATGTTATAATTCCAGTTAAAGCAGCAACAGAAGATAAAAAAGAAGCTGATTACGATATTTCTGATTTTGATTATGATGAAGATCCAAAAATCAAAAAAGATAAAGATGATAAGCTTGATTCTCCAGATGATGAAATAGAAACAACTGAAGAAGCATGGGAAGAAGAAGAAACTGAAGAAGCACCAACAGATTATGATGGAGATTCAGAATATTAAAATCTCTTTCTTCTTTTTAATTTTAATTTAAATTTGAGATTGAAAATGGATACAGAATATTTTAAAATAAGACTTGAATCCTTATATAATTATACTGTGAAGAATCAGAAGCAATCTCAACTTGGCATGAATTTTTTCATGTCTCACCCTAGATCTAATTTTTATGATTCAATTTCTGAAAAAGATAAAGATAAGATAATAACAACAGTTACTAGTTTTAAATTAAGTAAAGATTTACCAAAGCTTCAACAATTTTTTGTTGCAGTAAGTTTTTATTCAAGATTAAATCTTATTAATCCAGAATACATGAGAAGACAACCATTAATTCATGAAGTTGAAAGAATAAAATCAGGTTTATTTACATCAAAGGCATTTTCTAATCTTGAAGGTGATTGGTGCAGAAAAACATATGGTGGTTTCTTAAGATCTTTAAAACAAGATACGTTGCAGATTGTAAATGTTGATGTAGAAGGTAAAATGAAACCTATGCTATTGAAATCAAATGCTGGTGATTCATTGATTTTTGAGGGTGGTGTTCTAAGTGGATACCATACACTTTTAATGGATCCAAAAACATTAGATATTTATTCATTTACAACTTCAGATAATGGTAAGATAATTCTTGAAAGAGGAGTAAGTTTAAGTTTATTAATAAAAGATCATCCAATGTATAAACAAAGATTTAAAGATATATTAGTAGAAATTAAAAAAGAGCTTCCAAGCTATATAAGATCAAAAAAGAAAAACTATTTAGTACACTATGAAAATAAATTTAAAAAGCAACCAGAAAAGCAAGAACTTGTTAAGAAAAGAATAAACAAAATCTTCTCAGAAAAGAACATAAATTCGTTCACAAGATCATTTGGAAGAAGCAAATCCAGAGCCAAATAATACCTTATTTTCACCTTAAAAATCCACTCAAAGATAACCTTTTTAAACTCTTTATTGCCTATATATATTATAGTCCTATAACTAATTTTTATTAGATAATTTATAAAAAAGAAGAGGGGTAATTCTTTATGAAAAATGTTGAAAAAGTTGAAGAAACAAAGATTGAAACACCAGTTGAAGAAATTGTTCTTGAAGAAAATGATGATGCACTTCTTGAAGCAGAGGATGATAAATTACCATTCCCTAATGCAAGAGTTGTAAACTTAATGAGAAAGAGTCTTGATCCCCACAAACAAATTAAATCAGTTGTTAAAAAGGAAATGAATCTTTTCCTTGGAAGAATGGTTGAAACCATTTGTAAGAAAATGAATGAGTTTGATTATAGTTATGTTGATTATGGAATGTTCAAGCAAGCAACTGAAACATTTGAAAACATAAGAACAATTGAGCTTGAAAAAATAAGAATCATAAAATCTCTTGAAAGAATCAAAGCAGATTGTGATGTCTTAGTTAATGATGTTGAAAGAAAATTCCATGAATAAAATGGATTTCTTTTCTTTTTTATTTTTAAATTTAAATAAATATTTCCAAACAAATTTTGGAGGAATAAATTATGAGTGATAATATTAATTCTAAAAATGGTTTCTTACCTGAAGGTTCAAAGAGAGATAAAGGACGTGATGCCCAAAGAATGAATATCATGGTTGCAAAGGCTGTTGCTAATTCTATTAAATCAACTCTTGGTCCAAGAGGAATGGATAAGATGCTTGTTGATGAGCTTGGAGACACAACTATCTCAAATGATGGAGCAACTATTCTTAAAGAAATGTCAATTGAACATCCAATAGGAAGAATGCTTGTTGAGCTTGCAAAAACACAAGACAATGAAGTTGGAGATGGAACAACATCAGCTGTAATAATTGCAGGTGAACTTGTTTCAAAAGCTGAAAACTTACTTGATGAAAACATTCATCCATCAATAATTGTTAAAGGTTATAAGCTTGCAACAGAAAAAGCAGTTAAATTCTTTACTGAGGTTTCAGAACCAATTTCAATTAAGGATAAACCACTTCTTTTAGATATTGCAAAAACATCAATGACTGGTAAAGCATCTGAGTACAGTAATACATTATCAGAAATTGTTGTTGATGGTGTTTTAAAAATTTATAAAAAAGAAGATTTAGATAAAGAAGCAATCAAGATAGAAAAAAGAGTTGGTGGCTTATTATCAGACACTACATTAATTGATGGAATTGTTTTAGATAAAGAAATAGTTCATCCTGAAATGCCAAAAGATTTAAAATCAATTAAGATTGCATTAATTAATTCTGCTCTTGAAATTAAAGAACCAGAAACAGATGCTAAGATTGAGATTGAAACCCCTGAACAACTTCAATCATTTATTGATCAAGAAGAAGCAACCTTAAAGAAGATGGTAACAGACATCTCAAGCACAGGAGCAAATGTTGTTATTTGTCAAAAAGGAATTGATGATCTTGCATCTCATTATCTTGCAAAGAAAGGAATAATTGCAATAAGAAGAGTTAAACAATCAGATATTGAGAGAATTGCAAAATCAACTGGAGCAAAGATAGTAAATAGAATAAAAGATATTGCAAAACAAGATCTAGGAACTGCAAATCACATTTTTGAAAAAAAGATTGCAGGAGAACCAATGATTTTTATTGAAGGAACAAAAAATCATGGGGTTTCAACAATACTTTTAAGAGGAACAAGTGATCAGGTTCTTGCTGAAACTGAAAGAACTTTAACTGATGCAATTGGTGCAGTTATCTCAACATTAAGAGATTGCAAGTATGTTGCAGCTGGTGGTTCATCAGAAGTTGAGGTTGCATTGAAATTAAGAGAATTTGCAAAAACAATTGGTGGACGTGAGCAACTTGCAATTGAATCATATGCTGATGTTCTTGAAGTTATTCCAAAAATCCTTGCAGAGAGTGCAGGAATGGACGCAATAGACACAATTGTTTCACTTAGAAACAAGCACCATGAGAAAGGTGGAAAGTTTATAGGTGTTGATGTAATCAATTCAAGAATCTTTGATATGAAAAAGCTTAATGTAATTGAACCTCTTTCAGTTAAAACACAAGCAATCACATCAGCTTGCGAGGTCGTTGAAATGATTTTAAGAATTGATGATATAATTGCTGCATCCTCAAAGAATAAGGGCATGGGAATGATGCCGCCAGGAATGCAAGGCGGAATGGATATGGAATAACAATTTATTCCATAATCTCTAATTTTTTAAAGGTTTA
>JBAWVI010000045.1:0-7604 GCA_037147375.1 archaeon
GTGCCTTTTCGTGTTTTGCTACGTCAGCCATCAACTCGTCAATTTTCTCTTTCACTTTAGCCATTCGCTGGTCTCCTATAAATTTTAAATTTGATCACTTAATAAATACACTATATTGCACTTGAAACAATCTGTCAACAACTTTTTATAAAAACTACAAATTACAACCCATCTTTCAGAGTTATCTCCATCTCCATTAATTGGTTTTAATTCTTCTAAACTAAATTTCAATAATCCAAGATTACCATGTATAGATTCAAATAGACTCTTTACTAAGTCAACAGCTTGTATTTGTTTTGTTGATGTCATTTAAATCACATCCTTTTTTATATAATATCAAAATGAAGACACAACTATTTTTAAATGTTTATGTAATTAGGATGATACTATATATAATAGGAGTAGTTAAGCTTATATTTGATTCTAAATCTTTTAAATTGGACTATGCAGGAACGAATAGATATTAATCTATAAACTAAGTATCAGGTACTGTTTTTAATATCTTTTGATTATTATATTACTATGAAATGTTCTAAATGCTCTAAGAAAGCAGAATATGTAATAAATGAGAAAGGAAAGGATATTTATCTCTGTAAGGAGCATTCAAGAGAGAAGCTAATTAAGGATAAGCTTAATTTTATACCAAGGATAGATTAATTATGGACGTGGAGAATTGGTTAACTATTGGTGGGCTAATTGCTATTGTTGTAGTTATTGGATTAATTATCTATCATTATAGTCATCCAAATTCATATGCCTTGTTTTGGGCTGGTTTTATTACTGGAATTATAACTATTGCTGTAGTTGCAGTAATTGGCTTTGGCATCTATATGTGGATAGATAAAATCAAGAAAAATTAAGGGCTTTCACCTCTAACTACTAAGCCCACCAAGGGCTTTTACCTTTAACAACTAAGCCTACCACAATATGGAATTTATTTGCTTCTTTTTCATTATTTCATTTGTATTTATTTAATATTATTTCTAAATATTTTATGAATTCTTTTGTGTCTAAAAAATAATTAGGATATGCCTTTTTTAGGTCTTGTATATTGTCTGCACTAACCAAAACCACATCATATTCCTTTCGATTATAAATCTTTTTTTCTGCTTTAGAATATGCTATAAGTGCTTCTTTTTCTTGTTTTTTATTAAATGCAGTAATGTTTAATCTTTCCAGTATTGTGTCTAATTCTAAAAGATAAAAGTACATATTTTTTTTATTTTTAAAATTATCAAAAGATTTTATTGATTCAGTCCAATGTTTCATTTTTTTAATAACTTGTAATTCTTGTTCTTTTTGTTTTATTTGTAAATAAAGTTCTTTTTCATTTTCCGGAGTCCCTGATATAATAGGTGTATTTTCTAATTTAGCAAATGCAGAACTTACTAATTTAAAGAAGATTTTCCAATTTTCTTCACCTTGATTAGATTTAATAGCCTGCCTTGTGAAAAAATCAACTGTTTCAACAGCAGTTGCCCAAAGATGTTGTAGTTTTGATCTTATTTGAACCTCAACTAACAAGTCATTATATTTATCTTTACCTTTATCACTTTTATACTTATATATTATATGTATACTTCTATATCCGTCTTGCTTTGGGTATAAAATATAATTTTTTTCATTTACTTTTTTGTGTTTTAAATCCCCATTTAAATAATACTTTTTATATAGTTCTGTTGCTAATTTAATATTTGACATTACTACCCTACATCCTGCGATATCTTGCATTTGGGTTAATTTCATTGTTGGTTTGTTATTATTATATCTTCTTTTTAGTTTTTTGAGTATTGATGAAACTCTCTTTAATCTTTGAGCAGATAATGCGTTTTTATCTATTTTTTCTGAAACTCTTTTCAATCTTTTCTTAAATACATTTAATGGATAATTGTGTGCTCCTTTCCAGTTACTTACTTGTTCTAAAGCATTATTTATTTCTTCTTCTGAATGGTGTTTGTCATCACAAAGAATTATAGCTGAATTATTTATTTTTGATTTTGAAAGGTTTATAATATCTAATTGTTTCATAACCATATATTCTATCATAATTCTTTTAAATATATCTAATTGCGCAGTATTTATTAAAAACAAGTATCTAATTGCGCGGAATGTAATTATGTGATCCATTTTCGGTAAGTACCTATATATATTGGCTTTTTCACGGATTGTTTTTTAAATGTCGTTCGTAAAATAAGAGTAAGTAGCAAATTGCGCGGTTTTGTTATTTTAAATGTATTAATTTGCGTATTTTCACTTGGTGGTAGAGGTTCCTTTGGAAATGGCTGATAAAGGATAATTATTTAAGGGCTTTTACTTTTAACTAATAAGCCTACAAGGGCTCTTTAACTTTAAGAAAATGATTATTATGAATGAATGGGAAAAAGCATATACAAATGGTTTTCTAGTAAATACTAATAAACCTAGTGAGGTTATTCTCTTAGCTCAAGATTTATTACCTAAGTCCGGTAAGGTTCTTGATATTGGGTGTGGAAATGGAAGAAACACAATCTACTTTGCAAATAAAGGTTACTTTGTAGATGCAATAGATATTGTTGATCTTGATTTTTTAAAAGAAATTCCAAAAGAGCTACTGCCTTTAGTAAATTACAAAAAAACATCTTGTCTTGATTATTCTTTTGATTCTAGATATGATATTATTGTTATGGCTAGATTAATTCAATACTTAACTGTAGATGAACTTGATTTACTTTTTAAAAAAGCTATATCTTCTCTTAAAAAAGAAGGATATATCTTATTATCTTATTCAGCAACAGGAAAAGCAATTTCTGAAAAGTATGGAGTAAACAAGTACAATCACCCCCTATCTCTTGTTTTAGATTTAGTAGAAAAACATAATCTTAAGGTAATAACTCTTAAAGAAGGAAACAAGGTTGGTATCCATCTTTCCTATAAAGAAGATGCAATAACTTATGATATTGTTCTTCAATTACTTTAAACCTAACTTAATCAAAACCTTTATATATTAGGCCTCACTTCCTCTAAAAACCGTAATCTTTAAAAGGTTAACTGGTTCTTTAATTATTTTATTATGATGTGTTCTAAAATATAGAATACATTGAAGATTGATTAACAAATGGTAGGAGAGTAATTATGCCACAAGAATTTAAAAAGAAACCAACTGATGATGACGTTTATGATGATGATGACGACACTTCTGACTTTGAGGATACTGAAGAAGAAGACTCTGACGAAGACGATATTTAAGTTATAAATTTAATCTAACATGATAAGGAGATTAGATGTTTGCTTTTAGTAAAAAGCATCTTTTCTCACTTAATTCTTTTTTTAACAATATGAATTTAAACTTAATCTATTAGAATATATATTGGTGATAAGCTTATGAATAAATATATGATACCTGTTTTATCTATAGTAGGATTGATTGCAGTGATTTTAGTTTTTATGTTTGTAGTTAACACAAGCGCACCTAAATCTGGATACTTATATCTAACAGATCAAAATACAACAGATATAAATAAAATAAACAAAGATACTAATACAATTATAGGAAATGATGTAAATATGAATAATCAAAATGCAAATCCAATTTATGTAATTGAAACAAATAAAGGTAATATCGAAGTTGAACTTAATTTAACTAAGGCACCAACAACTGTTAAGAACTTTAAAGCTTACGTTTCTGGTGGATTTTATGATGGAACAGTTTTCCATAGAGTAATTCCTGGTTTCATGATTCAAGGTGGAGGGTTTATTGCAGATGGTAATCAAAAAGAAACAATGCCTCCTATTGCTATTGAATCAAATAATGGTTTAAGTAACTTAACAGGAACAATTGCAATGGCAAGAACAAATGATCCTAATTCTGCAACTTCTCAATTTTTTATAAACGTTGCAGATAATAAGTTTCTTGATTATAAAAATGAAGCAAATCCAGGATATACTGTGTTTGGTAAGGTAATCTCTGGAATGGATGTTGTAAAAGCAATTGAAGGTGTTCCAACCACAACAAAGTTTGGTGGATATGCAGATTGGCCAGTTGATAACGTAAAAATTACTAAGATATACTTAAAGCAATAAATTCTGTGATTAGTTATGGAATGTAAGAAAGAAGTTAATCTAAGATCTTGTCCTTGTACATATTCTTGTATAAGGAAAGGGATTTGTTGTGAATGTATTAAATACCACCGCAAGAACAAAGAGCTTCCAGCTTGTTACTTCTCAAAGGAACAAGAAAGAACTTATGATAGAAGCATAGAAAATTATCTTAAAACTAGAAAATAAAAAAAATTTACTTCTTTTGCCCTAAAAGAAGCATGTGCTTTTTCTCAAATGGATCAAGCTTCTTTTGGTCTATTAGGTTGAAGTGTTTTCTGAAAAGTTCAAGTTGATCTTCTCTAAGATTTGAATCCTTCTTCTGAGTTAAAGCAGAGAGCTTTAAACTAAGCAGAACATACCCTTTTTCCTTTAAGAAAAGATCAGAGTTCTTAACTAATATTTCAACTTGATTTTTCTGAGCAATATCTTGGATAATTAAATCAAACTTTTCTCCTGCAAGTGATTCAACATATGTTTCAGGCTTATTACAATCTCCAAGAAGAGGAATTAAGTTTGCTCTTTCAAGAGATAAAAGATAAAGCTTTTGCATTGAGTGTGCTGAGATATCTGCTCCAATAACAATTCCATTAGATGCAATATCAGATATAAAAGAAATTGTATATCCTTCAGCAGCTCCAAGATAAAGAACCTTTGAGTTTTCATTTATTGGAAACTCTTTAATTCCTTTTTTAATTCCAGCAGCAACCTTTGAATGACTTGGATCCCATATTCTTTTTTCACTTGAGTTAAGATCAATAGTTCCTATCATTCCATCTTTAATTATTAAATTTTTAATTTGGTTCATAATAGTTTTCACATTATTTTATTCTTTTAACTACAAGATATTCTCTTGGTAGGTTTTCTCCAATTAATATAACATTCATGCCTGGATTATTTTCTTTTTTAAAATTATGATACTTTGCTTCAAATCCCATTTTACTTAGTTTTTTTGTAAATGCATCTGCATATTCTTTTTTATGCTCAGAAAAAAATCCAAAGAAACCATAACCTCCTTTTTCAAGAGAATAAAGATGTTTTAATAGAATTTCTCTTTGCAAGTGTGGAGTTGAATGTGCAAAACCACCGAATACAGAAAATATAAAATCAAATTTTTCTTTAGGAACGTATTTACTTACGTCTCCAACATAAACCTTGTCAATTTTTGCGCGTTTTAAATCCTTTTTATTTAATACAATTGCTGTAGTTTCAAGTTTAGGGTTTTTTGGATCCATTTTTCTAAATGTTTCCCACATTTCTTTTAAATCAGTTAAGAAAACCCCTCTTCCAGCACCATCATCTAGTACCTTCATAACTTTCTTTTTGTTTTTAATTGAATATTCTACCATTACTTGTAAAATTTCTTTATTTTCTAATCCATCTCCAAGCTTAAGATACTTAATCATATTATTATATTCTGGATATCCTCTATTCCTAGAATAAAGACGATTATCATTTTCCCCAATAAGCCATTCAGAGTAAACACAATTCTCAATTCTTGATTTTTTATGCATCTCAATAGTTGAGTCTTTAAGTTTTTTTTCAATTATTTTTTGTTGAACCTTTTCCATTCCAAACTTTTTTGGTTTTGGTCTTGGATTTAATATTCTTCCCATAACTATTCATCACTTCGTGTGCTTTATCTTATAATTTATTTTTTCAAGAAGTTCTTTTGATATATCTTTTCCACCAAGATCAGACTTAATCCCAATTGCAATCTTTGATGCAATTATTCTTGCAATCTTTCCTTTCTGTTTAGCTGGAAGGGAAATGATTAATGGATGATTAAAAAGAATTCCATACTTTGGAGTATTCTTGTTTTGTGCAAGTGCTTTAAAAAATGATTTTTCAGATCCAAGAAGTTGAATAGTTGATGCAGGAAATCTTGAAAGTCTTGCAATTCCACCAGAAATAATAAGCATCTTTGTTGCAATTGCGCTGCTTGCAACTTTTGTAAATGTAGGATAAGTTTCAATTAATAACTTTTCAATTTCTTTTGCAAGTACTTCTTTAATTTCAATTAAGTTAAGTATGTTGCTTGAAAGAGATTTAGTTAACTTCTTTTCCTTCTCAGAAAACTTAATTCCAACCTCTGAATCAATAATTGTAGTTATTTGTTTAATTCTTTTCTTATCAAGTCCAACCTTTTCAAGTGTTTTTTCATTTACTTCTTCAAGATTATAAACTAAACAATATTCTTTAATAGAAAGAATAGAATCAAGCATAGGATACTCTAAATCTGTAATAATTCTTAATGCTTCAAACAATTCATTTAAATTATTTGGAACCTTTTCAGAAAGTAAAGATAAAGCAATTATTCTTTGATCAGGAGAAGTTAATTCCTTTCTAATTCCTTCTTTTGCGATCTTTAGCATCTCATTTTTATTAATTTTCATATCTTATCAGCGTTAATCAAAATAATAAGTTTTTTTAATGTATTCAATATATATTTTATAGTATATTACCATTTATAAATAGTTTGAAGCTAAATAAATAAGTAAAAAAAATGTGATTTATAATGAATAAAGATGATTTAATTTCAATAAGTATAGCCTTTGTATTAGGAATGATAGGAACTATTTTTGCATACTTTAATGCATCAAGTAATCCATTATTTGGGTTACCAATAATTGCTTTATTAATAATAACTTTCCTTATATCTTTTACTCTTTTGTTTGTAATATTTAAGTATCTTGTATTTGGATTAATCTTAAAAAAGAAAGAAATTATTCCATCAAGAGAAATTCCAAAAGCAACTTCAACTGTTAAGAATACTTTTGTTCCTGGAAGCAATGCTCCTCAAGCAAGAGAAGTACAAGCACCTAAAGTGCAATCTCCAACACCAGTAAAGGTACCTGAACCAGTTAAAGAAGAAGTTCACAAGGATGTATCTTTAATGGTTGAAAACATAACTGAACCACAAGTAGTTCCTGAAAAAAAGGATGTACTTGTTCTTGATAATACAATTGATCATGTTAAGAATGAAGAAAGAAATGTAAGAAGAGAAGAGATTGTTAAAGAATCAGTTGCAACAACTCTTGTTGATTTAAATCCAGAAGTATCTAAATCTAAAATTGAAGATAAGCCTAGTGATCCAGAAGCACCAAAATTTAGAAAACTAAGTACTTTTGAAGATATAGATAAAAAATAAAATTAGAAAAAGATTAAATAAAATTTATTTAATCTCTATTTTTTCTCCAACCGCAGTTCCTGGAAGTAATCTTTCAAAAGAAACCTTAACTACTCCTTTATTACCGTGTGAGCCTGTTATCTTACCAGTTATTGTTTTTCCACTAATAGTTTTGTAAACTACTTTCTTACCGAATAATGGAGCAACTGCTGCACTTGTATTGTATTTTGCATCATCAACCTTTATAAGAAATTGACTTGGATGTATTTTTGAGATTCCTCTTCTGTTATTATGTATTGTTCCTATCATATTTTCACCTTTAATTTAATATAAAAACATAAGCTTTTAGTTGTTTTTCTATATATAATATATATACAAATTCTTTTAAAAGGTAATTGTT
>JBAWVI010000046.1:0-7538 GCA_037147375.1 archaeon
CCTTTCTTTTAAATCTTTCAACTTCGATTGCAGTTACAATTATGATTATGAAAAGACCAGCAACAATTATATAAAGTAAAGTATTGTTTGAAATTGTTTTTTCTTTTTCATAAACATATACCTTTTGTTCATTAGCATCTTTGTTTCCTGTGGTCTCGTCTTGTGAAATAATTTTTGTAACATTATTTGTATCTACTACAATAACTTCTATGCTTGAGTTATCTGCGTTATTGTAATAAGCTAATACTTTATCTTCAACCTCAAGTATTCCTTTTGCCATATTAATTATAGAATTTGAAGTTTGCATATCTCCTTTAGATTTTGCAACATCTGTTGCTGCAAAATATTGAGATGATTTATAAAAGTAAAGTGCATGATCTAAATACATTTTTGACCAAACATGATTTTCTGAATTTAATTCTTTAATAGATCTAAGTCTACTATTAATAGTATCAAACTTTGCTTGGAATGGCACAGCCTCAAATGCTTGTACAGATTCATCCTTTGTAATTAAGATACCCATTGTTGTTGCTGAATCATACATAGATGTAACATACCAACCCTTCTCATAATTAATTTTAGCAGCGCTAAGTCTTCTCATAAGATCAGGATCATTTGATGTTTCTGGAGGAGAAATCATTAATTTATTTTCAATATCAATAATTCTTTGTTGTGCTTCATCCTTAAATGTACTTGATTCTATAAACTTATATTTTGATTCAGTAATTCCAACATCAAGGAAATCATTTGAAATTTCAACCCATCCAACTGCATAACTATAATCTGAAACTCTTGTAAGTGCTTCATTTGTGTTACCAGCTTTTAAAACTTCAAGCTTTTGCTGAGCCCAAGTAAGTCTTTGTCTAGCACCAATACACCATTCTAGTCTTTCAAGAGAGCATAAGCTACTTCTGTTTTCAGTAAGCTTAATCTTCTCTTCTAAAGTCTTTATTTTATCATCTAAAACAGTTGATGATTCACTAAGCATAGATGGATTATTTAATATTTCAGTTACGATTGTAACATTTACAATTGCAATAAATGAATTATTTGCTGCTGAATATAAATAATTATTAGATGAATATATTTTTGCTTCATTAATTGCAGTTTCTGCACCTTCAGTTATTGATAAAATATTTTCTTGAATACTTTGATCTTTAATTAAGGTACTTTTATTAAGATTATCTTTTGCAGTTGCAAGTTTATCTTCAGCAACTAAAACAAAACTATCAGTTATGTTCTTCATTGGGTTTAATGCAATTGAATATTCTAGTTTACCAGGTGTAAACATTTCTGGCTTAACAATAGGAACAGAACTAATATTTATTTCATCAATGTTCTTTGAAACATATCCAAGAACATCAGTTAAGTTTTGTACTTCAACAATCTTCATACCCCAGGTTTTATATGAATAATCTATTAAATCAATTTTTTGAACATTTCCATCAATTGTTACAACTTGGATTCTGTTTCCTGCAGGAATCATAAATAACTTAATTCCAACTTCGCTTGCTTTTCTTGCTTTAAGGTAGATACCACCAACATCTCCAACAAAACCTTCTTGAGATATTGTTCCAGTCATACTTATATCGTTTGCTATGTTTCTATCTTTAAACATAGACACCATTAAAAGAGCCATTGCAGCACCAGCTGATGGTCCATCAATTGAATAAGCACCAGAATCTATTTCAAATATATAATCATATTTAGTTTTTGTGTTACCAATAACAAGATCAGTTGCATTAACTGCATACTTTTGAGATTCTTGGGTAGTGTTTCCTACAAGAGAATCAATATTTGCTAAAACCTTACCTGTTCCTGGGTGAATTTCTATGTTTAATGTTGCTTCCATTGCTGAATCTGGACCAGAAACTGCAAATATCTTCATTTCTCCATGTTCAATTAAAGCATAAGAGAATGGAGCTATGAAAACCATTGATATTGCTAATATAAGAAAACTAAGTAAATATTTTTTATTAAACATATATAATAACCTACCTCAAATTAATTCATAAATTATTTAATTACTAAGATAATATATAGAATATAGATTATTTAAATGTTACCTATATTAAAAAGCAAGATAAAATAAAAAGAAGATAATTACTTCTTCTTAATTATATAATTTTTTCCTATTGCATTTCTTGGGAGTTTTATTTTAATTTCTGGAAAATTATTAAGTATCCATTGAACATAAGTGTTGCTGTTGGGACCTAGAAAATTATAGATATGTAAATATGGATAGTTCTTTTTACTTTTCTTAACAAAATCAATTATTTTTTTTGCTAGTGCACCCTCTTTTTTATATAGAAGAGTGCCATTCCAAAACCATTTTTCAAAAAATATGAATTTTTCGATACCCTGAAAATGTGGAAACAAGTCAAGGTATAAATGAGTATTATCTTTATTTTTTAAATGACGAACCTCATATCTTGTTAACTTGCCTTTTTCATTAATAACTATCCAAGGATGTCTTGCAAAATGAAATGGAGCATTTGCTGGGCAAGTGAAAATAAATACTTGATATTTATCTTTCTTAATTAATTTATTATAATCTATAATCAATTTAATCATTTATTCCTTTTTTTTCTAGAATCAGGGTAAAGCATTTCAAACTTCTTTGTGGTTACAAGAACGTGGCGTCTTCCCTTTTTTTCAACAGTAACTAGGTTTAGATCCTTTAGTTTCTGAATATGCTCATAAGGCCTCTTTCCAGTTATCTTTGATTGCATAACCGGGGAATTTAAGGATATATATGCTAAGGTTTTAAGCTCTCCTTTTGAAAGAGCAGCGCCAGCAGAGAAAACATTAAAAGAAGAGTATTCTGGTTTAACAACCATCTCAATATTTTCTCCATCTTTAACAATAGATATTCCTGAGTTTCTTTTATAATATTCATGCATAAGCTCAGCTATCTGGATATCAATTAAATCATGAGAAAGTCCAGGAAGAACTTTATAAATTTGTTTTAGTGCAATTGATTTTGGAGACATAAAGATAATTGCTTCAATAGCTCCTTTAAGATAATTAGAATCAAACTTTTCAAGATCAAGCTTAACTTGAACTTGTGGTACATCTTTCTTTTGTGATGATACAATTGATTTTTTTTCTTCTTCAACCATAATTTATCAACATATAATTTATTAAACAATAATATAATAGATAAAGAATATAAAGATTATGCCTCTTTATTTCTTCTTCAAGGATTTCTTAATTGAATTTATTCCATACTCAATAGGAATTGTATCCATATTTAATGGAATTTCTTTAATATCAAGCTTTTCCATAAACTCACGATATGGTATACCAGCAATCTCACTTGCTCCAGAAAGATTAACTAACTTATTTTTATAATTTTCAATTGCTTTTAATAACCTATACTCTGAAATATCTTTTTCTATTAAGGATCTTATGTATTCTGATTCAGTTAAATTCTTTTCTTTTGCAATTGAATAAACAATAGTTGATAAAGAATCCTTTAATCTTAATGTTTTTACATTCATTTTATCCTTTAGTTCATATTTGTACTTTACCATAATTACACACCAAATTATAAATATTCTTTAATGTTTTTTAAACAACTAACAGGTATTGAGCTTTTTATTAAATCAATCTTTGAAAATACTTCTTTTTTAGATATCTTTTTTTCTAAATATAAAAATAATATAAATTCAATAATATTTGCAATCATTATATTGTTTTCTTTACAATAATTATATGGTCTTCCATTATCTATAAATAAAATATACTTTGTTTCTTCAGATAAAGCAATGCAATAAAGCTCTCCAGAATCTTTTGAAACCTGACTTTCTAGTTGCTTTTTAATATGCTTTGGATCTTGCACGATTATTATTCCATCTTTCTTTAATTTATTATATTGTTTGATGTCTTCAGGAGTGTGTATAATAAATTTAAATGATTCTGACCAAGTTATTTCTTGCTCGACTTTTGTTGGGATAATAATTATCTTATAATATTCTAAGAACAAAGATAATAAATCAACTTTAATTAAATGTATCCAGAAAGATGCATCAACAATTGCACATGATCTATTATCCATATTAATTATATATACCATAAAATTTATAAAAGTATTACTAGGTAATACAATTAACTAAATTCTAAAAATAGTTGATTGCTTGATAATTCTCTATCAAGAGTACTAAACATTTTTATTCTACTATTGGTTTTTCTTAATTCTAGGTTTCTTGTAATTATCTTCATGATCTGAGAATAAAGTATTTCTCTTTTATTTCTTTCAATTGGATTATTAATATCATATAAATTATTTAATTTTTCATCTAATTTAATATTAAATGAATTATATTTTTTAGTTAATATATTGTAATTTGGTTCTTTACTATCAAGCATAATAAGTTCTTTTTGCTTAATTAAATTCATTCCAATCTCCAGTTTTCTAATAATTTTATTTGTTTTTGTTATTGATGCTCTAATCTCGTTTAGATTTTTGTTATTTTTATTATCTTGCTTAAAAATTAGTTTGTCCTTTTCCTTTTGAATTTCAATCTTTAATTTGCTTACTTCGTCTCTAAGTGTTGGGAACTTATAAACAAATTCTTTTCCAAAATAAGTAAAGGTATGAACCTTTTTTGGATCAATAATTAATTTTCTTGGTAAATGCCCCATTTGATTTATTGTTTTAATTTTAGTAAACAATTTTTTAATAGGCATTTTTTGCATAAATATCAAATAGAAAGAAATTAATTTGGATTTATGTTTTGACTTGCATTTTGAGGTATATAGATTACACTAATAGCAGTATTAAAATCTTTAACAAAATTATCAGTTACATCTTCAGTTCCTTCAACTGTGTCTGTTGTAGATTCAATAGATTTACCTGAAAAATCTAAAAAGATAACAGCTAAAGCAATTGCAACCACAAGTAAGATTGCTATTAATATTATTATTTCAAGAGAAACTTGTGCTTTTAATTTTTTATATATCATAAATATTCAACCTTATTTTTTATATTTTGCAATTAATTTTTTTAATAATTCTGCTTTTTTTGGGTTTTTCTTCACACTAATAACCTTACGTACAGCTTGAGCTTTAATCTTTTTCTTAAGTCTAGGACCAACTCTATTCATAAGTAAAAACCTCAAATATATGTTATCATTACTATTTAAAAAACTATTGCAATCATTAGCTTTTGGCTTTTAATTACAAGATCTTAATAAATATCTCTGAGAAAAAATCATCTTGCCAAACATTTATCTTCTTGTCTTGAGATAAGAAAAGAAGAGGCATGAAATAAAACTCAATTATCTCAAATGGATCTTTAGTTCTTTCTTGTAACTTTGAAAATACAAGGCATCCTTCTGAATCAATTTCATCTTTAAGAATTGAAAATAATCTATCTGTTCTTTCAGTAATGTCTATTGATTTCCTTGGAAGCATAAACACAGCTTCTCCTTTTTCTTTCAATTGTCTTGAAAGATTACTCTTAGTTGGTCTATTCATAATAGTATCAACTATATCAATTAATTCATTTAAAGAAACTTGACCTTCTCTAAGTTTAATTGGATTACTAAAGCTTATTGCATTAAGATTATAAATATCATCGTCTGTTGGAATTCTTAAAGGTTCATCATCAACTGATGTTAACTTAAGTGAATAAGCTTTAAGACGTAAAAGAATAGCTGCAGCAAGAAGAGCATTAGCTGGAATAAGTAGATTTTCTTCCTTAAGCTCCTTAATCTTTGCAAGATAAAGATCAGTTAGCTTGATTATATCTACATTCCAGATATCAAAATCATTTTGCTTAACAACATCGAATAATAGAATCTTCCAGTTTGGTTGATCTATTAGATTAACTAGGTTTTCCATAAATAAATTTCCTTAAAGATTTAAATTATAAGTTATAAATAAAGTAGGACAATGTATTTATAAATATATTTTAGATAAATAAGAAATAAGAAAAAGAAGATTAGAGAATTAATACTTTAATTCTCAAGAACTTGTGCACCAAATTGTTTTGCATCTCCATCTGCAAACTTAATTGATTGACTTGGTCCTTCAATGTAGATTATATTTTCTTTCTCAAAATAAATTGCAATCTTTTCTGTAATTAATCTAAACTTGTTTGTTTGAGATTTTAAAACTTCTTCAAATATTAAACTAATATTATCTGAAGGAAAAACAATATCTATTCCATTCCTCTTACCTTGAACCCTATTAGTAATATCTGCTAAATCAATTGTTCCAACAACATTAAACTTTAATGTAAAAGTCTCAATTGAGAAGGTTTCAATTAATTTTTTTAAGAAATCTTGTGTTTTCTTAGAATCTTGGAAAACATATGTTCTGTATCCTCTAAAATTCTCAAGGAACTTGTTTGCTTCGTTCATGTCCTTGTACAAATAATCAATTTCATCCTTAACTTGTAAAACAACAGCATGCATTTTCTTGTAAAGTGAAATAAGCTCTCTTTTTTTGATTTCTTCTTCAATATCCTTCTCAAGATGCTTGTTTTTTTCAAATATGACTTCAATTTCTTTAACATCAGTAGCTATGCTATTAAATATATCAGATACAGGAGAATAAAGCTCTAATGCTTTGTTTGTTCTATATAGATTCTTATTTAAAGACTCGAATGTCTTCTTAAGTTTAGTATTTACATCATTCATAATTGATTACCTCTTCCTAACCGATTAACCCCATATCATATATACTTTAATTGGGTTTTAAAAGATATTGTTTTATGTAGATTCACTGTTTTTTAAGTTCTTTGTATGCTTCAAAAGCAGCTACAGATCCTTGTGCTTCTGCAGTTATTACTTGTTTAAAATCACTTGAATCAGTAATATCTCCTGCAGCAAATAATCCAAAAACATTTGTTTTCTGGGCCCTGTCAACCTTAATAAATCCATATTGATCAAGATCTACATTTAGATTTTTTAATAGGTCTGTATTTGGAACAGCCCCTATTTCAATAAATAAACCATCAAGCTCTCTTTGGTCTCCATTCTGGAATTTAACTCCAGTTAATTTAGCTTCAGCAAGAAGTTCAGTTACTTCTGTATTATAAAGTATTTCAATTCTTGGATTTTTAAGTAATATATCTACCCAAGCAGGCTCTGCTCTAAGTTTATCCTTTCTATAAATTAAATAAACCTTACTTGCAATATCTGCAAGAACTAGTGCAGAAGTTACTGCTGCATCACTTCCTCCAACAACCCCAACAACCTTATTTCTAAAAAATCCACCATCGCATGTTGCGCAATAAGATATTCCTTTACCAACTAATTCTTTTTCTTTATCAAGCCCAAGCTCTCTTCTTGTATTTCCTAAAGCTAAAAGAACTTTACTTGCTTTAAGGGTTCTTGTGTCTGTATTAACTATAAATAGATTATCTTCTGTCTTATCTATTTTCATAACTTTTTCATAATAGATAGGGATTTCAAGTTTTTCAACTTGTTCAGTTATTTTATTCATAAGTTCAAGACCAGAGATTTCAATAAATCCAGGATAATTACAAACCATGTGTGCAAGAGTGATTGTTCCTCCAAGGGATCCTG
>JBAWVI010000047.1:0-7422 GCA_037147375.1 archaeon
AAAAACCTAAAAGATAATATATAAAAAGAAATCGACATATTAAATATATAATAATATCGTCTTTTTATAGATTAAATATTATATTAATGAGATGTAAATCAATATAAATGGAAAACAAAAAAGTATGATTAAATATGGAAGAAACTAAAATAGAACCAAAAACAGATAAGTTCGATAAAAAAGAACTTTATGATAAAATAACTGAACTTACAAAGAAAGGTGAACCAAAAGCAAAGATTGGTCTCGCACTTAAGAAAATGAAAATACACTCAGTTAAAAGAGTTACAGGAAAAAGATTATCTAAAGTACAAGCTGAATTAAAGCTAACTTCAAAAGATCAAATACCTGATGACTTAATGGCACTTATCAAAAAAGCTGTAAAGCTTATTAAACATAAGGAAGCAAACAAGAAGGACATGACCTCAAAGAGAGGATATCAATTAACTATTTCTAAAATAAATAGATTAAGAAATTATTATATAAAACAAGGTAAACTACCGCAAGGTTGGATATATTCTGATGATAGCGCTAAGTTACTTGTAAAGTAAAGGGTTGATAATAAATGGTTGAAAAAAAAAGAACTGTTGATAATTGGAAAAAGAAAAAATGGTATGTTATTACTGCAGACCCTATCTTTGATGGTAAGGAAATTGCAAAAACAATTGCTATTGAAAACAAAAGCTTAACTGGAAGAACAATTAAGAAAACACTTGATTCTTTAACAGGAAACATTAGAGACTCAGCTTATGTTATTACTTTTAAGGTTGATAAAGTAACTGGTGGAAAAGCAGAAACAAGCATATCAGACATGGAAACTAAACCTGGTCACTTAAAAAGAATGATTAGAAGAATGAAATCTAAGATTGAAGACATAATTTATGTTACAACTAAAGATGGTCATAAGATTAAGCTTAAACTTCTTTTCATAACCGGTGCTAAGTATAGTACTCAAACAAGAACAGAAGCTAGAAACATAATGAAGACTATATTTTTAGAAGAGCTTAAGGAAAAAGTACTAAAAGAAGCTTGGAGTGAGATTATCTTCCAAAAAATATCAGAGAAAGCAAAGAAAAAACTTGCAAAACTTGGATTTATTAATAAGATAATTATTTCCAAAGCTAAATTGATTGAGTGATGGTGCAGACCCTGATAAAAAATGATCTCAACAATTTTACTTTATTTTCTTATTTTTATATTTTTAGGTCTATTACTTAACTTTATAGGCAAGTATGATCTTATTACAATTTCTGTGGTGTATGTTGTAGCTAGCCTATTTATGTATTTTATAGATATATATGCAGTTATATACTTAATATTGTTCTTTGGAATCTCTGAAAGCGTAACTTCTTTGTTTAATAAGAAGCACGGTCAAAGAACTTATAAAAATCTACTTGGAAACTGCCTTGCAAGCATCATATTCTTAGTGGCTGGAGGAATAACAGAGTATTTTTCACCAGGTTCATTCATTTATTTTGGGGTAGGGGCCTTAGCTGGAATCTCTGCTGCCTTTTCAGATACTCTTTCTTCAGAGATTGGTAGACTTTCAAACAAGAAGCCAATAATGATTAATAATTTTAAGGAAGTTGAGAAGGGAATTGATGGAGCTATTACTTTTCTTGGAATAGCAGCTGCAACCTTAGCTTCTTTAATTACAGCTATGTTCTTTTGGTTTGTAAACAGCACAATAGGAACAAGCACAGTTTATACAACTAAGATAATAATTGTAGTTGCAATTTGTGGATTACTTGGTTCTATAATAGATAGTTATATTGGAGCTTATTTTGAGACTAAAGGATATATTAATAATGCTCAAACAAACTTTCTTGCAACATTTATAACTGGTTTAATTGCATTAGTAATAATGACAATTTAACACATCTTTTTTTATAATGTATAGCATATTAATCATATAATTATGAAAACAAAACTTGAAAAAATTAAGTTTATTATTTGGTTTGTAGTTATCTATTCTATTCTTCTCTTGGTTGGACTAGAGTTATTTGGTAATGCGCTTATTAAGCTAGATACTTGGATTATTAAACAAGTACTTGGTAACATAATTAACTATAATTCATTCATCTTTGTTCCTGAATGTAGTGGGGTTGTTGCAATTTCTGCATACCTTGCAATTATTCTTGGGCTTATTATTGTTAAGTATAAGATAGATTGGAAATGGATTATTGGTTCTGTGGTTCTTCTTGGGGTTTGGAATATAATTAGAATAATTATTGTGGTTATCGCTGAGAAAGTAAGCTTTTCTCTAGCGCAAGTTCTTCATGTTACGTTATGGTTTATAACAGGGATAATTATTGTTTTACTTGCAATCAAAAGCTTGAAGAAATAACAATTAAATTCATTCCTTCTTTTCTTTCAATACTTTTTGAATTTCTAAATTATTTTTGGTTGAAATAACTTTCTTATTTATTTTCTTCTCTAGATATATTCTTGCTTTTTTTGCAACTCCACCACCAATCTTTCCAGCAACCTTATTTTCAGGTAAACCAATTGCTTTTGTGCTTTCTGCAACCTCTCTTGTTGAAAATTCTGCAAGAGCAGTAAAAACAAGCTCAGCATCTGTCATGTGATCTCTTAAATTTTGTTTTTTTAATCCTTTTAATTTCTTATGTTCCTTTACATTCAGTCCAGTCCATTCTTTATGAATTATGTTTGTTAATACTGCAAATTCATCTCCTTCTTTAATTTCATGATTTTTCCAATAATCAGTTAATTTATTTCTAATCTCTTGCCCCATCATTCGTTGTTGAATCCATTTTTCGCTATATCCATGTAAAAACCAGTTTTTTCTTCCTCTATCAATAGATAATGATGGGTCTTGAATTTCCTGAATTCTCTCATAACCAACTCTTGCAAGCCAAAGTTTGAAAGGTTCTGCTTTCTTTGATGGAATTGATTGAATTATTCTAAACATTCCTTCTGTATTTGCACAATCAGTTTCATAGAATTTACTATCTGAAGATATTAATTTCAGTTGTACCCAAATTGGGTACAACTCAATATCTTGAAAATCCTTATCTTTTACCTTTTGCCAATATGTTCTTGGAAAAGGACTATCTGTTAATATTCCAACTACATCAACAACTGAATAATACCATTCATCGTTATGAAATATCCTCCTTATCTTCTTATTTTCAAACACAACTAATCCTTTATTTTCATTATCATCCATACGAAAGTCACCACATATATTATATAAATTGTGGTGTATATTCTTTTCGGGGGGGTAGCTGGCCAAGCATCATCGTGCTTAAGAAAAATAACTTATGATGGGATGAATTTAAAAGAAATATAAATTAAAAAATATATATAAATAAATGGGTTATATAATTTTGATAGTTTTAATTAAACCAAATATATATAAATCCATCTTTCTTATACTTAAATATATAAAACTCAATGATTAAAATTAAAGGTGAAAATATGCAAGAAAAGAAAGTTATGATTAGACTTGTTTTGCTTACTATTATTAGTTTTGCAATCGGACTTGGTGTTGGTTGGTTAATGTTTAATGGATTTGAAAAAACAGGCCAAGGTTATATTGGATATGGAGATGACTTTTTATGGCAGGGTTGTGATAATTCATGTACAAGTAAGTGTAATGCAAGCTTTATTCCATTCACAAGCGTAAGAGCATGTTGGATGAATTGTATGAACACTTGTTATTTCGGTACCCTTGGGCAAGATTAAAAAATAATTTAATTATTTTTTCTTCATTTAAAAAAATAGAATTAAGGAAAGAGATCTAATCTCTTACCTTATTTTGAGTTATCGTGCATTCTTGCATGTTGCTCATCTGTTAATAATATTCTTCTTGCTATCTGTGAGTAAACTGGTCTTGCAATTACAATACCAATTAATGTTCCAAGAAGGATTGTTATAGCAAACCCTATAAGCTTACTTATTCCTCCACCCATAATAACAATTGGAAGCATTGTTGCAATAACTGTTGATGCAGATGCAAATACAATAAAGAAAGCATGCTTAATCTTTGCTTTCAAGCTTTCTTGTGTATGCCCTTCAGCAACCTCTCTATGGTGTGCTTTACCTTTTAATAATTCATCAACAATAATTATTGATGAATCAGCACACGTTCCAATTGTTGCTAGTATTCCAGCAACAGCAGCAAGATCTAATCTGAAATTAATAAATGCAAGTAATCCTAAAAGAATAATAATTTCAGATGATGCAGTTAAAATAATTGGAAGAGCGAGTTTTAAATATTTATATCTAATAAATAGTACAATTGAAACTAAGAGAATAGCAATAATACCAATAAGCAAAGAATAGTTTAAGAAATCCTTTCCAAGATATGGAGAAATAGATTCTGTACTAATACTATCTATTGGAATTGGAAGAGAACCAGATTCTAAGATTACTAATAAATCATCAAGTCTAGCTTTTGCATTTGCTTCTCCAGTTGCGTTTCCTGTAATTGTTAATTGAGAGAATGTTTTAAATCTAGTTGATTCAATTGTTGGAACATCCATGTTTGCAATTCCTGGTGTTATTGAAACAATTGACTTAAGTCCTGTTGCTTCCCAAATCCATGGTTGAGTTAATGATTTTTCTCTAACTATAACCTTGTATCCAATTTCTTCTAATTGCTTTTTAACGTTATCAGAAATTGCAGGAGAAACAATTGCTTTCTTATAAATATTATAATCTGTTGTTAATTTTGTGATTTCTTCAACACTTAAACTATTTTTATCAACTGCATAATAGTTTGTGTTTAATTGCTCAAGAACATCTTCAATTGGTATGAATTGGCTTGCCATTTCAGGAGCAATTGGAACTTCTTGTTCCTCTAAGTATAATTCCTTATCCATTATTATTATAGAGTCTATTGGTCTATCAATAAAGAAATAAGTTTTTGAACATTCATAATCACTATCACTTGTTCCTGATCCAATTGGTACACATTTATGGAAAGTCATTTTTGCAAACTTTTGTGCGCCCTCTGGTGAAAGAAGGAATGGAAGAGTCCATTGGTATGTTTTACTTTGCTTATCAACTTCTAAAAGCCCATAACCTTTAGATGGATCTTTAAATATTGATTTAATATCTTCTCCAGAGAAGAGAACTTCTCCATCAAGAACAGCTTCAAACTTACCTTGTTTTAATAAAGTTGCTTTTATTTTGTTTATTTCATCAGGATTAGATTCAGCTAGTTGCGCAATTATGTATTGGGTACCTGATGGGGTAACCTTTGCATCCTTTGAACCTGACCAATCAAGTCTTCTTGAGATTACTGATGCAGTTTGATTTATTTCTTCAGGGGATACTGGTTTTTCAAGAGCTATTTGAAAAGCTGTTCCTCCGGAAAAATCAACACCATACTTTAATCCTTTAGTTCCAAGTAAGACTAATGCAATTAAGATTAGTACAATCCATAAAATAATTATTGGTTTTTTAAGTAATGTTCTCATATTTTTTCACATCTTTATTATAATAATTTTAATTATTTCCTTGTCTTCTTTTTTCTTTTGCGAGTACATAATTTAATAATGTTGGAGCATTAAAGAACCATGTAGCTACAATATCACCAATTAATCCAAATGCTAAGATGATTGCAATTTCATAAATAACAAGCATTTGTGCAGCGTAAGATATTACAAGCATAGCAAGAACTGTTACCATAGTTGCAAAAGTCATGGTAAGTCCTGTTTTAATTGATTCGTTTGCAGCAGCAACTGGGTCTCCAGTCCTGTCTTTTAATACTCTTGTAGTTAAGAGAATATCAGTGTCTACAGAATAACCAATAAGCATTAATAGAGCAGGTATTGTTACTAAACTTAATGGTAAACCAAATATAGCCATACCAACTAGGCCTGCACCCATATCAAATAATGCAGAAAATATAATTAATGCTGATGGCATGATTTCTCTAAAAAAGAATAATATAACTAATATTAATAAAACAAATGCAGTTATTCCAACCTTGATTGCAGTTTTTACAAAATCAGATCCAAGTGTTGCTGCAACTTCTCTTGATTGTATCTTTGAAGTATCATCTAAAGATAATTCTGTTTTAACAAGTACATTTATTTGTGAACTAAAGTTATTGCTTGCTACCATTAGTTTTTCTGTTAATAAAGTTTTTACTTCAGTTGTAGTTGTTGATTTATCTATATCAACTAAATCTGCTTCAGTTAAGTACTCACTTGTTATAAGTGGTGCTAAAGCTTCTTTTGATTGAGTTTTTACTTCTTCAAGAGATGAATTAACAAAATCTATTTTTTGTCTATTTGCTTTTGCAATATCAAGAACTTTTGGTTGAGCAAATTCAATTAATAATCCATATGAAGTGATTGCTTTTGTTTCACTTATATGTACTTCACTTAATCCATATTCATTAATTAATTTGTTTTCAAGAGATGCATAGTCCTTTGGAGAATCAAAGTTTACAATTATTTGATATCCTCCTTTAAGATCAATTCCCTTTTGAATACCAGGGTAAATAAAAACAAGTATAATGATTGCAACAAGCATAACTGCTGGGAGAATCAATAATCTATTGTATTTCTTATTATTATCATAAAGTTTATTCATAAGTCTCATCTTTTAATTTTTGTTTTTTTATATAAGTTTATAAAAACTAATTAATAAAAAATTAGTAATATATTATATATTATGAGGAGAAATATATATAAATGTTAATTTAAGGTAAATAATACAAAATATTCTAAGAATTCACCACTCTTTAAATACTATTTCATACTTTAAGTATATATGAGATACCCACAATTATTCAAATCTAAAGAATTAATAGATATTGTTATTAAACAGCTTAAAAAAGATCCAGAAACTAATAATAATATCTTTAAGTATGTTGATGAATTCCAACATAAAATAACTGAAAGATATGAAAAAATTGTTGGACAATTACCAGATTATGAAAATATGGAACCTTATTATCTAATGATGTCAAAGAACATAATTTCTCAAGGTACAATGGAAAAACATAAGAATCATTATAGAGTAACAATTACGGTTATTAATCAAATTTCTGAAAAATACAAGAAACAAATTAGAATTCAAAGACAATTGTCTGATAAAATTAAATTGCAAAGAGAATATCTTGGAAGAGTTATTTCTGCAATTAAGAAGCTTGATAAAACCACAGACATCTTATTTACTTACGCTGAGGAATTTAAGAGAATTCCTAATCCAAGAAAATTATTTACAATTGTTCTTGTTGGAGTTCCAAACACAGGAAAAACAACATTCTTAACTCAATTAACTGATGCTGATCCAGAAATAAATAGTTATGCATTCACTACAAAATCATTAAACTTTGGATATTTTAAGAAAAGAGAAGAAATTATACAAGTTATTGATACTCCTGGGCTTATTCATTCTGAATTTAAGGATAGGAATATAATTGAAAAGCAAGCAATTGTTGCA
>JBAWVI010000048.1:0-7364 GCA_037147375.1 archaeon
AATACCTGAGGAAACAATTCGAATCCTTACATAGTCATTTTTGATTTTAGCAATCAATTGCGATGCAAAAGAGTTATACAAATAAGTTTTGGTTGAAATTTTTGATTTGATAGTTTCAGTTTCATTTTCCAACTGCTGTATTTCTTCAGCTAATTTCTGCATAGCCAATTTCTTATCAGCAATTAATTTAATATTACTATCAATATTAGCATTTTTCTTATTAATATCAGCGTCAAATACCAATTTTCTATCATTTTCAATGATATTAATAGCATCTGTTAATGCAATTGAAAGTGCTTCTTTAGTAACACCTTTCTTTTTCATAAAAGAAAACGCCATCTTAAATTTATTGGCTTCTGGAAGTGTTGGATCAGTTTCTATAACTGTGTGATCAAATCCACCAAGGTCTGCTTTACCCCAGTTACCTATAGCGTGAACTGTTAAGCTCTTTGGTTTAATTTCTCCAAGAGTTGAATGCTTAGATAAAAATATTATTTGATTAATATCAAGATCTGGTTCAATTACTTCTTCTTCCTTTGAAAATATATGCATGGAATCTATTACTTTAACATAAATTTTATTTATTGAACCACTTAAAACAAGTTCAAACACTTTATCTTTAATTTTTTCTAATTTATATTTAGTAAATAATACTTCCTTAAAGTTTAAAGAAGCAGGATCTTGATTTGAAACAATTATTAAAAAATTCATATATTATCAGTATTTAGTAGCTTAAGTTAATAAAAGAATGAGAGAAACCATTTATAAATATTTTTAGTTACATTATTAATAGATAATTAACTTTATTTAATAATTTAGTTAGGGGGAGTTAAAAATGATATATATATCTAATACAATGTTTCCATTAAGAATTGATAGAAAATCCAAGGAACATATTCAATTTGAGGTTTCTTTAAAAAGTCAAAACTCATTAAGTAAACTAATTTCATATGAAATTATTTTTCCTGAAGGGCTTGCAATGGAAAAAGGTCAAAAAAATACTCAAATATATAAGCTTGGAGAAATGAAAGCTGATGAAACTAGAATATTTAAGTATAAATTAATGCCAACAAGCTATTTAGGTGAAGGATCTATTCAAATAATTGTAAGAGCTTATGAGCATTTAGGTTCATATGATCAATTAGAACAAACAACAGAAAAAATTATTACAATAAGAGTTGTTTAAGACTCTTATTTATTCTTTTATTTATTAAAAGTAACTAATGTTAAGGAGTAAAACATGCCTTATAGAAAACTTCCAACAGTTCTTCCAAAGAAACTTAGAGAAAAGGGAATTACTTTAGGAGAAATTAGAAGAAAAACTAATTCTATAATTGAATCAGATAGATATCAATTAAAGCTTGGAAAAGCACAAGGATTTCAAAGTGCTGAACCTTTTGCAGAGCTTATAGATAAATTAAAAAAGCTTAATGAAAGAATTAAGAATGAAAAAAACTTATTTAAGAAAAAAATGTTTAATTCAGAATTAACTAGAACTAAAATTGATGTTAATTTACTTAATTTTCAATCAACTATCTACTTTTATATTACATTTGGTGCTGAAAAAAAGCTAGTTTCAACTAAAATGTTTGCGGAGATTGAACATAATTCAGATCAAATAAGAAATAATCTTAATCATTGTATGGAATCAGGAGTAATGTCTGAAAGTAAGATATATAATCTTTCAAAGGATTTAGTTAATAGAATTAGTAAAGCTAAATTTACAGACTTTAATGAAGTTAATGAATATCTTAAAAAGAAGGTTTGGGAAACTGAGCTTTTAAAAAAAATAAATTAGTGATTTTTATATGATAGAAGGAAAACTAATTGTTATTGATGGAACAGATGGTTCTGGTAAAGCAACACAGGTTAAGCTTCTTAAAGATAAATTATTAAGTGAAGGTTATTTAGTAGAAACAATTGATTTCCCACAATATGGACAAAAATCAGCTGGACCAACAGAAGATTATCTTTCTGGGAAATATGGATCTCCTGATGAAGTTGGAGCATATAGAGCATCTATTCTTTATGCAGTTGATAGATATGCTGCTTCTTTTAAGATGAAAGAATGGCTTCTTGAAGGAAAGATAGTTATTTGTGATAGATATGTTTCTGCAAACATGGGACACCAAGCAGGAAAGATTTCTGATCTTAGGGAAAGAGATAAATATCTTGATTGGTTATTTGATTTAGAATTTAATATATTCCAAATCCCTAAACCAAATATTAATATTTTCTTATATCTTGATCCAGTTATAGCTAGAAGACTTGCACAAGAAAACACAAGTAATAAGTTTACAAATGAAGTTAAGAAGAATGATATTCATGAAAAGGATCCAGAACATATGAAAAAAGCAAGTGAATCATTCAAGTATGTTGCTGATAAATATAAATGGATAACTATAGATTGTTCAGATAAGCAAGAGAATGCAGGAATTAAAACAAGAGAAGAAATATCAGAAGATATCTATAATAAAGTTAAGGGGTTACTTTAAATGAGTTCTTCAAAAGAAATATTTGATCTTATTAAAAGAGAAGAAGAAAGACAACAAAATACAATTGAAATGATTGCTTCTGAAAATATTACTTCAAAAGCTATTAGAAAAGCTTGTGGTTCTGTTCTTACAAACAAATATGCTGAAGGATATCCTACAAGAAGATATTATTCTGGGTGTGAAAACGTAGATAAGATTGAACAAATTGGAATTGATTCTTGTAAGAAACTATTTAAATCAAGTTTTGCAAACATTCAACCTCATTCAGGATCAAATGCAAATGAAATTGCTTATTTTTCTTGTCTTGAACCAAAAGATAAGATATTAGGTATGTCACTTGATGCTGGTGGGCACTTAACTCATGGTTATAAGATTAATTTTTCAGGAAAAATCTATGAATCTAATTTTTATGGAGTAGGAATTGATGGTTATCTTGATTATGATGTAATTAGAAAGCAAGCTCTTGAGATTAAACCAAAATTAATTATTGCAGGAGCATCAGCGTACCCAAGAAAAATTGATTTTTCTGAGTTTAGAAAAATTGCTGATGAATCAGGAGCACTATTAATGGTTGATATGGCTCATATTGCTGGGCTTGTTGCAACAAACCTTCATCAATCACCAGTAACCTATGCAGATATTGTTACATCAACTACACATAAGACACTTAGAGGCCCTAGGGTGGATTTATTATTACAAATAATGAAGAAAGAAGTAAAAAAATTGATAAAGCTTGCTTTCCTGGTTTCCAAGGTGGACCACTTGAGCATATAATTGCAGGAAAAGCAATTTGTTTTAGAGAAGCAAGCAAGCCAAGCTTTAAAAAATATCAAAAGCAAGTTCTTTTAAATTCTAAAACCTTAGCTAATGAACTTTTATCACATGGTTTTAATCTTGTGACTGGTGGAACAGATAATCATCTTCTTTTAGTTGATTTAAGACCTAAAGGAGTTACAGGTAAAGAAGGAGAAGCACTTCTTGAGAAGTGTGGAATTTCAGTTAATAAGAATGCAATTCCAAATGATCCACAACCACCAATGATTGCATCTGGAATAAGGATAGGAACTCCAGCAATAACTACAAGAGGAGCAAAAGAAGAGGATATAAAGGTTATTGCAAAATATATTAATGATATACTTACAAATAAGGATAATGATGTGCTTCATCAAAAAATAAAGCAAGAAATTATAGAATTGTTAAAAAAGTTTCCAATAAATAAAATTTAAAAGAAAAGGTGATATGTATGCCAGGTAAAATAAAGAGTCCAATCTTATTAATGACAAGAAAGAAATTAGAAAGAACAAAAACAAATGCAATAAAGGAACATCAAAAGAAACTCAAAGAAATTAAAGAATCTCAAACCTATCAAAACAAAAAAGCAAATGTAAGTGAATCTAAAGAAAGTATAGCTTTTTCAACTTTAAAACATGATCTTAGTAGAATAAATGCATCCTTAAAAAAACAACCAAAAGGTTCAGCATTATATTCTCAATTATCAAATAGTAAAAACATTGTAGAAAGTGCAATAAATATAATGAATTTACGTATGAGAGTTAATCATTATAGAAAAGGATATATTGAAGAACATCATCCAGAAATAGAAAATATATTTAGTGCAAAGTTTTCACTTCTTTTATGTAATATTACTACATATCAAGAACATAAATCTTACGCTGAAGTAAATACGTTTGTTAAAAAAACTATGATTGAATTTAATAATTTCGAAAAATCACTTAAATCAAAATTAATTAGTAAAGATGTATCTGAAAATAAACTAAGAGCATTTGAATTACTTAGTGGTTTTGTGGATTCTAAGAATAAAGAAATTGTAAGGCTAATTAAATAAATCTAAAGGATGATGATTATATGAAAAATATATATTTTGCTGGTTCAATTACTGGAGGAAGGGATGATGCTCCTGTTTATGCAATATTAATTGAATACCTTAAAACTAAAGGTAAAGTACTAACAGAACATATTGGTAGTAGTAGTATTTTAGAAAAAGGTGAAGAAAACTCTAATGAAGGCACAAAAATGTCATTTGAAGATATATACCTTAGAGATATAGATTGGATAAAAGAAGCAGATATATTAATTGCAGAAGTTACAAAACCATCTCTTGGAGTTGGTTATGAGCTTGGATTTGCAGAAAAACTAAATATTCCAATAATTTGTTTATACAGAGAAGATGAAACAAATAAAGATAAGAGATTATCTGCAATGGTTGATGGAAATAAGTACAATATTGTAATAAAATATAAAAATATTAATGATGTTATCTTACAATTAGATAAATATTTATAAAGAGGAGAAAAATTATGAAAGCATATCTTGATATAATACAGAAAATCTTGGACAAGGGAGAACTTAAACACAATAGAACAGGTGTTGATACGCTTGCTATTGCTGGAGCTATGTTCGAACATGATATGCAAGAAGGTTTTCCTGTTCTTACAACTAAGAAAGTTCCTTTTAGATTAGTTGCTTCAGAACTTGAGTTTTTCATAAAAGGAATTACAGACAAAAAATGGTTACAAGAAAGAGATAATCATATTTGGGATGAATGGTGCTGTCCTGATAACGTTCCTTATGGACATGATGCAGAAACTAAAAAGAAAATGCTTGAAGAAAGAGAGCTTGGGCCTATTTATGGATGGCAATGGAGAAATTTTGGAGCAAAATATCAAGCTTTTGATAAAGCACCATTAGGAGAAGGTGTTGATCAACTTAAAAATGTAGTTAATAAGCTTAAATCAGATCCAACTGATAGAAGAATGATTGTTTCAGCATGGAATCCACATGATATTAAACATATGGCTCTTCCTGCTTGTCATTATGGATTTCAAGTAACAGTTATTAATGATAAACTTAATTTATTATGGAATCAAAGATCAGTTGATTCTGCTCTTGGTTTACCATTTAACATTGCAAGTTATGGATTATTACTTCATCTTCTTGCAAAGGAAGCTGGACTTAAGGAAGGTAAGTTAATTGGTTTTTTAGGAGACACACATGTTTATGTTAATCATATTGATGGACTTAAAGAACAACTTGCAAGAGAAACATATAAATTACCAACAATTGAAACTAGTGATTTTAAATCTATATTTGATTGGAAATATACAGACACTAAATTAATAGATTATAAAGCTCAACCAACAATTAAGTTTGAGATTGCAGTTTAAACAAAGGTGTGATTTTGAGAGAGATAATAATTATTGTTGCAGTTGCAAAGAATAATGTAATTGGTAAGGATAATAAGATACCTTGGCATATTTCTGATGATTTTAAGCATTTTAAGGAATAAACCTTGAATAATCCAATAATAATGGAAAAGAATACATATCTTTCTTTACCTAAAAGACCACTTCCCGAAAGGGAAAATATAATTCTAACATTTTTAGATGATTCTTTTAATGATCCAGGAATTACAATCAAGCATTCACTTAAAGATGCTCTTGAGTACACAGGAAATAAAGATGTTTACATTATAGGTGGAGCAAGCGTATACAAGCAAGCAATAGAGCTTGCAACAAAACTTGAAATTACAAGTATAGATAAAAAATATGATGGAGATACTTTTTTTCCTGAAATTAATTTAGATATTTGGAAATTAATTAAAGAAGATAAGAGAGAAGGTTATTCATTTCAAACATATATAAAAAAATAAGTGGTGAAAATTTATGATTATTGGATTAACTAGTTTTCTTTCTGCTGGAAAAGGCAGTGTTTGTGAATTTTTAAAAATTAAAGGATATCAAGTTTATTCTTGCTCAGATATTATTAGAGAGGAATGTAATAATAGAGGTATTGAACTTACAAGAAAAAATTTACAAGACGTTGGTAACGAGCTTAGAACTAAGTTTGGTCCAAATATACTTGCGATTAGATTATCTGAAAAAATAAATAAAGATATTACTAAAAATTATGTTGTAGACTCTATTAGAACACCAGCAGAAATTGAAGAATTAAGAAAGTTACCTAATTTTGCTCTTGTGTTTCTTGATGCTGATTCTAAAACAAGATATGAAAGAGCTAAGATTAGACTTAGAGAAAAAGAAAATGTAAATAGTTTTGATGAGTTTATGCTTTCAGAGAAAAGAGAACTTGAAAGTAAGGATCCAAACTCTCAACAATTATTGAAATGTAAAGAACTTTCAGAGTATACTTTAAGTAATAATGGAACAATAGATGAGCTTCAAGCTCAAGTTGATGAACTTTTAGTAAAACTACAAGTTAAATTTAAGAAAAAAATGAATTGGGATGAATATTTTATAAATATTGCAAAAGATATTTCAAAGAAGTCAACTTGCATGTCTATGTATGTTGGTGCTGTAATAACTAAGAATAATACAATTTTAAGTACAGGGTATTCAGGAGCACCAAGAGGAACAAAAGATTGTTTTGAATGGGGTTATTGTTTTAGAAGAAAAAATAATATTAAATCAGGAACTAAGTTTGAATTGTGTGCTTCGGTTCATGCAGAACAAAATGCAATAATTAATGCTGCAAGACAAGGAACAAGTATAGTTGATGGAACTCTTTATCTATATGGAGAAATAGCATATCAAGCACAAAACAAGATAACAGATATATTTCCTTGTTTTATTTGTAAGAAAATGATAATAAACTCAGGTATTGTTAGGGTAGTTTGTTCAAAAGCAGATGGAACATTTGTTGCTTTTGAAGTTAAAGATTGGATTAATGATTGGAAAGAACATAGTTTATTAGAAGACACGGTTGGATATGGAACAAACTATAATCAAAATATCAAATGATTTAATAATTCAAGTTTAGGGTCTGTAGAAACCCTATATAACACCTTATTTTTAGGTAATAATATATAGGTTTGCACCTATATATTATTGT
>JBAWVI010000049.1:0-7126 GCA_037147375.1 archaeon
TATACATATAGTATATAACTATAAGTTTGTAGTTATTTATGAAAAGTTATTTATGAAAAAAGATAAGACATCAACTAATACAAGAGATGAAAAGAACAGTGATACAGGTATCACTTTAAAGAAGATTGATTCAACTATAAGTGTATCTGATAATAATGATATTTCTGAAAAAGTAGATATTTCTCAAGAAATCACTTCAAAGGTATCTTCTTCTATTGAGGTTACTGATGATGAAAGTAAGGAAAATATTTCAAAATATATACCCTTAAAAACAAGAACAATTAAGAAAAAAATAGTTGTTTATGATTATGGCAAGCATAATCAAGATAATAAAAAAATAGAGCTCAATGATGTTAAGCTTCCTAAAATTAAACTTGTAAATGATGATGAAGAAAATTCGAAGTCACTAAATCCAGATGGGTCTATTAAAAAGAAAGAAGATCCAACAGTTCAAATTAAAAGAATGGTTGTTGATGTTGAAGATAAGCCACATGTTCTTCCTCCTAAAAATATTTCAAGTGAACCACCAAAGATCGAAGATGTAAAACCAATTATTTCTGTTACAGATATTTCAAAAGAAATATTTGATAATTTAGATAATCAGGTTCCTGTATCAGCTCCTTTTGTTGATACACCAGATTTACAACCAGCAGAACCAAAGATTGAAGATAATAAACCAATCATTCCAGTTACTGAAATTTCAAAAGAAATATTTGATAATTTAGATAATCAGGTTCCTGTATCAGTTCCTTCTTTTGATACAAATGATTTAGATAAAACTGAAACAAAATTATTACAAGAAGAACCTGAATTAATACCTACACAAGAACCAATGATTGTTCCTCAAGAATTTCCAGAAGTTGTTCCTCAAGAACTTCCTATGATTATTCCTCAGGAATTGCCTGAAGTTATTCCTCAAGAATTACCAGCAATCATTCCTCAAGAACTTCTAACTGAGGTTTATGATTTTAAACCAGATGGAATACATGAACTTCCAGTATCTATTCCACTTGATAAACTTCCTGAAACTTTAGAAAAACAATTCTTAGAAAAACAACAAAAAGAATTACAAGAAAGAATACAAAAAGAAATTGAAGATACTTTAAAAGAAAGATATAATAAACTTGATTTAAAAAATGTAACTGTTGTTATTGAAGATAAAATAGTAAATGATAAAATAAATGAAACAATTCCTAAAAAACCAGAAATTAAAATAATTATTGTTGAAGATATTAATAAATTATTATTAGAGCTTGATGAAAGAACAAAAACATTAATCTCTGATGACACTATGCTTGAATTATATAGTTTTAGAGGTGAACTTCCAAAGGTAAGTAAAATATCCTATAAAACATATAATATTCAAAATTTATATTCAAAGATTGATGACCTTTCAAAAATTGCAAAACAAAATTCAGCAAATGCTCAAATAAAGGTTAGTGATATTTCAGATACACAAATCCCACTTAGTTCAAAACAAAAATTTAAACAAGAACTTAATGAAGATGCAATTATTGAAGAATTAATGATTCCAGAAATTATTCCAATTAAAGACAACATAACAGATATAGATAGTTTGGTTAATAATAAATTTAGCGAATCAATTGAACTTAGAGACGAAAGTATGCAAATACCAACCTTTGTAGATTCAAAGTCTGGACCTGAATTAAATAAAAAGGTTCAGGATAATCTAAAAACAATAAACGAAAATAAATTAAAAAAAGAACAAAGCAAACAAAATACTCAAAAACATAAATCCATTAATTCAATTGTGGATAGTAAGAAGGTTACTCCAACAACACAAAATCAAGAACATAAACAAAAGGAAATAGATCCAAGAATATCTCTTCTTGAAAAAGAATTAAAGGAAGAAAAAGAAAGATTTGATTCCTTTATTAGACAAGAAAGAGATAAGCCAGTAAAAACTACAACTAATGAAATAGATCCAAAAACATATCTTCTTGAAAAAGAACTAAAGGAAGAGAAAGAAAGATTTAATAATTATTTAAATCAAGAAATGAATAAGCCTATAGAAGCAAAAGAAATTAATCCTAGAGCACAAGTTCCAACAAATGAACCAACAGGAATAAATGCACCTAGAAAAGAGCAAAAACCAGAAAATGAAATTTATATAAATAAAGATCAAGTTCCAAAAAGTCAAGAAAAAGGAGTATCTTATATTCTTCCAAAGGATGCTAAAATAAACTTTTCAAAAAATGCAGGGTATGTTGGACTTGAAGGCGTACAATCTACACCTCATACATTTAATTTTGAAAAAAATAAAATGCAATCTTTGGTTTATTCAACACCAATGAATATTCTTGATTCAGATATAACAAAAGTATTTGAAAAGTATTCTCTTGATGATTTCACGTATGTTACAATTTCTTATATTAAGGGTAAAGGTTTATTCTATAACATGATTCAATTAGAATTAACTCCAGAGCAAAATAAAGTATTTTATGAAATTAAAAAAATATTTTTCAATTCAATAGATCAAAACTATTATACATTTAATGGAGATAAATACACTCTTGATCAATATACTCAAAAGATATTTGATATTTCTTTATCTAAACTATCTTATCAAGTTAATTCACTTGATAAAAAATTATTTTATAAGTTCATACAAAGAGAATTTTCTGGACTTGGAATATTAACTGCACTATTATCTGATAAAAAGGTTCTTGAAGTTTCTTGTGCAGGAGAAAAAACAAGTGTTGTAGTGTACCATATGGAATACGGTACTCTTGAAACAAATATAAATTTTGATAATATAAATAAATTAAATCAATTTGTTCTTCTTTTAACTAAAAACATGGGGCTTTATGTAAACTCATCACACCCAATAATTGAAGGTTACCTTCCAAATGGATATAAGGTTGAGGGTTTATTTTCTGCAGGAGAACTAAGTAGCAAAGGTTCTTCATTTGTTATTAAGAAGTACTTAGATGCACCAATAACTCCAACCTCATTAATTAAAGCTGGAGTTGGAACTATTGATGTGTTTGCTTATATTTGGAGTGCAATAAATGAAGATTATAAAATCATACTAACTGGTGATGATACTTCGTTTATATTCCTAAACTCAGTTGGTCTCTTATATCCTGATAAGAAAATAATTTCTGTTCAATCATATGATAGAATTAAGTTGCCACAAAAGCAATGGATAAAAAGAGTTGTTACTGGAAATGAAGAAGTGGATAAAAAAACAATAATACAACACACAGTGTCTGAAAGACCAGATTATATCTTTGTTGATGAATTTGGAAGTGATGTGTTTGATGTTCCATGGTATGCAATAAATTTATTTTATGTAACTTACAACCAAGTTCCACAATTAAGAGAAAACATAAGAACTATGGGTCAAAAAGCAATAATTATTGAATTACAAAAGCTTAAGATTGGATATAGTGAAAACACACAGATAATAAAAATTGAAGAAATTGTAGATAGAAACGATTTTATAACAATTGAGCTTTCAACTAAGGATAAAGCATACCATATGAATTTATTATCATCAACAATTGATATTGTTAATTTCAATAAGAGAAGGAAATACATGAGATGGTTAAGTGACACTAATATGGTTGACTATCGTGATTTTAATAATATAGTTAATGAGTTTTATGTTAACGAAGAAAAAGTTATAAAAAGATTAGGAATAGATATAACTGCATAAATTAAATTATAAAGAGTAAAAAATATGTTTGGAAAAATATTTACGAAACTATCCACCTATTTTCTAGGGGAATTAGTTTCAAGATTTGAAAATAGATTTAAGAATTTCTCAAAGGTATTAACTTATGCAAACATAAATGAAGACCCTACAACATATATATCAAATTCCTTATTTGCTTCTTTTCTTCTTTTCCTATTCTTAGAATTTGGAACTATTTTAATGATGATTAGACTAAATATTATGTTTGGTTTATTTTCATTTTTAATAACTATTTTATTATCTTTTACGTTTGCAGGATTGGTTTTCATACTCTTTTGTAAGTACCCTTACTACGTACTAGAATCGAAGAAGAAAGAAATTGATTATGAAATTGAAAACTCAATAAGGCACTTATCTGTTTTAGAAGATAAATCTTTAACCATAAAGGATATATTAAATATTCTATTAAAACTTGAAAACAATAAACTATTATCTGAAGAAGCACAAAAGATATTAACTCTTTCAAGCATAAATTCAAATATTAAAGATACTCTTCGTCAAGTTATTAAAGAAACATATTCTGAACTTGAAAAAAACTTCTTTAGAAGATTAATTGATGTTATTGATAATAAGGATCAAATCGGTAAAGTAGTTAATGAATTTTTAGAAAGTCTTGAGCAATTAAGAAAAGAAACTAGTGAACAAAAGAAATCAAGCATAAATCTATTATTTGAAGTAAATATATTTTTATTCTTTTTTGTAATTATTTTATTAACTAGTTTGTTTTTAGTTTCTCTTGATCAACAAACAATTAGAAGCTTATTAATGTTTATTGCAATTGTGTTTCCTATAGTTGAATTTGTTTTAGTAGTTATATTATTTAAAGGTTAATTTAGATAAAATGGATAATTTATGACAGAGATGAAATTTAAGCCAAGTAAACTAGAAGATGAGTTTACGTTATTTTTCTATAGTCATGAATATGATGTGTTAGAAATTGCTGGTATTCTCTCTGGGTTATTAATTATATTTATTACAAACAGATTCTTTTTTCTAAGCTCTATTTATTATTTATTATTAATATTTGGAATTGTTGTTTGTTCACTTGGGTTCTTGCTTGAATATGTAATTAAATTTGCTAAAAAGAAAGCAATTGAACTTGAATTTGGATACTTTCTTCAAGATCTTTCAAGAGAGTATAAAAACACAAAAAATTTATCTATTGCAATAACTAATATTTCTAATAATAATACCTATGGTTCTGTGGACTCAGAGATTAGACGTATAGCAACTAGACTATCTTGGGGTGATGATTTCTATAATGCTTTATTATCAGTAAATAAGGAAATAAGAAGTCCAATAATTCATCATACTCTTGTATTACTTGATACATTTAAAACAAGTGAGGTTCCTTTAAATAGAATTCTATTAAACATTTCAAAAGATATTTCTATTTATAGAGAAGAAAACTTAAAAAAGAAATATTTTAAGAATCTTTATTACTTAGCAATTGTTTTCTTTTCAATCTTCTTATTTGTATTAGTTTATTTTGATTTACTTATTGGTAGAAATTTCTTATGGTATTCTACTACTGATGTAGTAACTAGAATATTCATTGATAATTTCTTATTGTATATTGGTTTGTTATTATCTTTCTTTACTGCATTTGTAATGCATTCTATTAAAGGAGGTAAGAGTATAGACTTCTTAAAATATATTGGTGTGTTCTTTATAATCGTAATTGTTTTATTTCAAGTGTTTATTCCAAAACCAACTGCAGATGATGTTCTTATTGAAAGTATAAATCATATGAAAGAGAGTGGAGAAACAAATATAGTTTTAGAAAGGATAATTTCTCTTGAATCAATTAGTTCAAAGTATATTAGTGAGAATGTTAGAACTGATCAAATTTATTTCATTAATGGAAAGACAAGAAGTACTTGTGATATTAAGTGTATAGAATACACTATCTTAGTTGATGATGCTACATTCTATAATTTTAATATAATTAGAGATGGAGATAAATTTATTATTTATTATTATGTAGTTATTGAATTGTAATTTAATCATACTATATATAATATAATGAATAATATGTTTTCTCACAAACAAAGTTAATGAAAAGTAAGGTGAATTTAATTTGTTATATAATGTTTCAAAGAAGAAAACAATTCTTAATAAAGTTAAGATTGCAGACACTGAATTTAAGCAAGCTCTTGGACTTATGTTTTCAAGAAGAAGTAAGTTTAATTATTGTTTAATATTTTCAAGACCAACTTCATCAATTATAGGTTCATCTATACATATGATGTTTGTGTTTTATCCAATCACAGTTATCTTTCTTGATGAAAATAAGAAAGTAGTTGATATTAAAAAGAAAGTAATTCCATTTTGGTTTTATGCTCCTAAGAAACCAGCAAAGTATATACTTGAAATGCCTACAAGTACAAACATAAATTCCGTAAATGTAAATGATAGATTTAAATGGTAATTAGTCTAGTATATATTTGTATTTTTGTATTAAGAGATACAATTATAAAAGAGAAGTAATTAATGACGCAAAATGAAATTAAAACTTTAGAAGATATAGATAAGAAATCTATTTCTTCAATTATAGTTGTAATCTTAATTGTATTAATTGCAGTTATTTTAATAGGTATGATTCTTACTTGGTCTAAAGATACTGTAAAAACTAAATTAGATGATGCTACAGAGAATATGAAAGTGTTATCTGAACTAGAATGTAGTAATGCTAAGTATGAAGTTGAGTTTTGTAATATTAACACAGTAACTAAGAATATAGATTTTTTAATAACAAATAATTCAGGGGTTGACTTTTCTTATTTTACTTTATCTGTGTTTGGTAAGAATATTTCTGGAGATTCTATGGTAGTTACAGGTTTATTTAATACAAATATTAGTAGTGGTTCTTCTAAGTTATTGTCTACAAATTCAGATTACTATAGTGTTGTTAAACAAGATTCAAATTTATCTTTATTAGATTTAGATCAAGAATATACTTTCAATTTAGTAAGTGCAACTTGTCCAAATTCAGTTGTTGATTTATCTTGTACTTCTGCAGCAGAATATACTTCATCACCAATTTTTTCAATACCTGATGGTAATTATTATTTATCTCAAAACGTAATTATATCCACAGATTCTGATGCAGTTATTTATTATACACTTGATGGAACTAATCCAACTACAAGTAGTTTAGTTTATTCAAGTGCAATTAACCTTCTTGAAGATACAACTACAACAATTAAAGCAATTGCAGTTAAGCCAGGATATTTAGAAAGTACAGTATCCACAGGAACATATATTATTACACATACACTAACAACTCTAGGTGCATCTCCAGCTGCAGGTTCTTATTATTCTATTCAAAATGTGACTTTATCAGGAGAAGCTGGTTCAACCATTTATTACACAATAGATGGATCAACACCAACTACAGGAAGT
>JBAWVI010000050.1:0-7083 GCA_037147375.1 archaeon
ACACATGGTCGTAAAGTATCATTTAAGAACTGTGTAATTTTGTTAACATCTAATGTTGGAACAAGAGTTGTGAAAGAGTTCAGTACTGGTGTTGGTTTTAATACTTTAGCCAAGAGTGATAATCACGATGCTGATATTAAATCTACTTTAGAGAAAGAGTTAAAAAAGAAATTCGCACCTGAATTTATTAATAGATTGGATGATATTATCTATTTCCGTGATTTAGGCAAAGAAGACATCAAGAAAATCGTAACTATTGAATTGAGCAAATCTGTTAAAAGATTACAAGGTATTGGTTATGAGTCTAGCATAACAGACTCTTTGATTGAACATCTGATTGAAGTTGGATATGATCCACAATTCGGAGCAAGACCTATGAAGAGAGCTATACAGAGATGTATAGATGATCCATTAACAGATAAATTATTAGATGAACCAAAGGTTGGATCTACACTGCTAATATCTTATGATAAAGATGAAGATAAAACAAAAATCGACATTAAAAAAATCACAAAAGAGAAGATTTCTAAGGAAGTTAAGAAAGTATAGTAAAAAGGAGGATAAATTTATGATTTATCCTCCTTTTTTTAAGTAATAAAAACCTTTAAATATAGTTTTATCTATAATTATTTTGTTTAATTTCTTTTTTTATATTAAATTAGTAAAACATGTTAGAAATATTTATGGTGATTATTAGAATGGGAAACGGGGATACAAAAAATATATTTGATTATTTAACTCTTGAGGAGTTTAGTGAGGTAAAGGAATTTGCAAAAGATAAAAAAACTCCATTTCTTATTGTTGATCTTAAAAAAATAGGAACTAAATTTGATGAACTTGCTCGTTTAATGCCTTTTGCAAAAATATATTATGCAGTTAAAGCAAACTCTATGCCAGAAGTTCTAAAATTACTTGCTGAAAAAGGTTCAAACTTTGATGTTGCAACTATTTTTGAACTTGAAGAAGTACTTAAGCTTGGTGTTACTCCTGATAGAATTTCTTTTGGAAACACAATCAAGAAAGAAGAAGATGTTAAGTACGCATTCGATAAAGGAGTTAGATTATTTGTTTCTGATTCAATAACTGATTTAAAAAAAATATCTAATAGTGCTCCAGGTTCAAATGTATTTTTTAGAATAATTAATGAAGGTGGTGAATCTGATTGGCCTCTTTCAAGAAAGTTTGGAGCACATCCAGACATGGTTTATCATTTAATTATTGAAGCAAAGAATCTAGGATTAGTTCCTTATGGAATATCCTTCCACGTTGGTTCTCAGCAAAGAGATGTTGGACAATGGGATAATGCAGTTTCACAATGTAGATACTTATTTGATTCAGCTAAATATGATGGAATTGATCTTAAAGCAATAAACATAGGTGGAGGATTTCCTGCTCACTATCTAAAATCAGCACCATCAATTGATACTTACACAAAAGAAATTACGAGAATATTAAAAGATGATTTTGGAGATAATTTTCCAGCAATCATAGTTGAGCCAGGAAGATCCATAGTAGGAGATGCTGGTGTTCTTGTTACTGAAGTTATTATGATTTCTAAAAAATCAATTATTAATCAATATGAATGGGTTTACATTGATTGTGGAATATATAATGGATTATTTGATACTATTAATGAATCAATTAAGTATCCAATCTTTTCTGAAAGAATTCTTTCTTCAAAGGACAATAAAGAAATAATTCTTGCAGGTCCAACTTGTGATTCTCTTGATGTTTTATATGAAGATTTTAAGTATTCTCTTCCTGTTGAGTTAAGAGAAGGGGATAGATTATATGTTTTAACAGCTGGAGCATATGTTCCAACCTTAAGTTCAATTGGGTTTAATGGTTTTCCTCCATTAAAGATATACACTATAAAGTAAAATTAATAAGATATTATGAGTGAAATAATAATTATTTGGTTATATTCAATAATTAGTGTTATCTTTATATCTCTAGTTTCCCTTATTGGAATAGTTACTTTATTTATAAAAGAAAAGAACATGAGTAATCTCTTGCTTTTCTTTGTTTCTTTTTCTGCTGGTGCATTAATTGGAGATTCATTTATTCATATACTCCCTGAAGTTGTTGAAGAATTTGGTTTTACTTTATACGTTTCTTTATATTTTATCTTAGGATTATTAATATTCTTTGTGCTTGAGAAGTTCATTCATTGGAGACATTGTCATGTTCCAACCTCAAAAACACATCCTCATCCATTTGTTTATATGAACCTTTTTGGAGATGCTCTTCATAATTTAATTGATGGGCTTGTTATTGGTGGAACCTATTTAGTTTCTATTCCACTTGGTATAGCAACCACCTTAGCAGTACTTTTTCATGAGATTCCACAAGAGCTTGGAGACTTTGGGGTTTTATTGTCTGGTGGATTTACAAGAAAGAAAGCATTACTTATGAATTTTTTAACAGCACTTACTGCAATTGTAGGAGTAATAATTGCATTACTTCTTGGACAGATCTCAGAAGGTTTCATGTTATTTGTTCTTCCGTTCACAGCTGGAGGATTTATTTACATTGCAACAGCTGATCTAATTCCTGAACTTAAGAAAGAAACAGGTGGAAAGAAATCTATCTTACAATTAATTGGAATAGTTTGTGGAGTAGGAGTAATGTTATTACTTCTTCTTGTATTTGCTTAAATAAATTAGGAAAAAAAATGAAAAGTTAAAAAGAAAACTTTTCATGATGTATTCTCTTCTTTGAAACACCCATTCTTTTTAATAACTTAATTATATGATTAGTCATTCCTGGGGGCCCACATACAAAGAAATCAGTGGTGGTTGGATTTAATATAACATTTCTAAGTTTATCCTCATTAAGATGCCCAAATTTATTAGATGAATGATAATAATGATTATGATTCTTTTCCTTAAGAGAATTAAGTTCTTCTCTAAAAACAATATCCTTATCATCCTTAACTGAGTAGATTAAAGTAATTTCTCTTGAAGGATCAAGTGTTAGTTCTTCAATTAATGATCTAATAGGAGTTATTCCTATTCCACCAGCAATTAATACTACATTTTTATGCTTAATTCTATCCTTGTGGAAAGTTCCAAGTGGTCCTTCAATAATTATTGGGGTTCCTCTTTTAATTTCATGAACCTTAGATGTAAAGTCTCCTAGATTTTTAATAGATATTCTAAGTTCAATCTCTGAATGAGCTCTTGAAAAGGAAAAAGGATGTGCCTCATAGAATGTTTTATCAAGAAATCTAAATATTCCAAATTGTCCTGCTTTAAACTTGAATCTATTTAACTTATTTCCTCTAATATAAATAGAAACAATATCTTGATTTTCTTTAACAACTCTACTAACTACAAATCTATGTACATAATAGTTGTAGATAGGAACTAAGAAACGATAAACAACGAGTAAACCAATAATAATTATATATAAAACATACCAATAAACTAAGAATGCATTATTTGAATAAAGATCCATTCCATTTTCAATCTGGTGTGAGAATGCTAAGATGATTACAAGATATGTAAATAAATGAGTTAAATACCATAACTCATACTTCATTTTAATCTTTGATAAAGTTATTGATAATATTATTATAATTATTAAGATTACAAATGCAAAAATTGCTGCTCCAATCTCGTCTCCACCAATAAACTTAAGTAATTGGCTTAAGAAAGAAATATTTGAGATTAATTTGTAACCTATAGTTAAGAAAAGACCATGTAAGAACAATAAACCAAATGCAACAATTCCATTATAATGATGTATTCTTGAAAGCTTATCATGTCCGTATGTGTTTTCAATAAACTTTATCTTAGAAATTAATAATATTTGAATTAGGAATAAATAGGTTCCAATTAAACCAGTAATTCTTCCAAGAGCATTATACAAAGAGTCTCCAGTTAACATTGATTGATTATTAAAATACCAAAAACCAAGGATGATTAAGATATTAAGTATAAACAAAGAGGTTAAGGTTATCTTTTTAGTAAGAGTTTTATTTATTTCATCCATAGTTAATCAAATTATTTTAAACTTTATTTAGATAATCATGTATTTTACTCATAATTGCTATATGCTCTGGTTGCATTGGTCTATTAATCTTAGTTAACAAACCTAATGTTTGTTCTTTATAGTATTTTTTAAATTGCTTCTCTGTAACTTCAAGATCAGAAACGTTATCAAGTCTATCATCTAGCTTGATTAAGAGTGCTTCATTTGTCATATTATTTAGTTTATTCTTTAGATATTCTGTTTTTCCAATTATTTGAACTATTGTTTTATCAGAGGTTAGTTCATAAACTAAGTAAACAACAGCTTTTCCAAAATATTCCTCTATTTGCTCATAACTTATATACTTATCTTCAACAGCATCATGAAGCCAAGCAGCAATAAGTATATCTTTGTTTTTAGTATATTTAGATATAATTTTTACAACTGCTTTAGGATGATTGAATTCAGGCTTAGTTGGATGAAATTTCATATATCTTTTTTGCATCATTATCTTAATAAACCTCTCAGCTAAGGAGTTTTTTGAATATTTTTTTGAAAGTTTTATAAGTAGTTCTTTTGAATTAATTTCGGTTGTGGTTGCAGTCATAAATTATCATCTCTTTAAATATAAATAATCACCCAAACTAAATAAAAACTCCTCTTTTTTAGGAAAAGATAGGTATTTAAATCATTTTTAGCATATATATATTATCTAAGTAACATTAATTAATGATTAATAGCAGTTTTTTATTATTAGGGGGTTTGAGAATTTATGGTTTCAAAGAAAAATAAAGTAAACTTATCAAAATCACAATTAAAAAATATTAAGACTAATATTAAAAAAAATAAAATAAGTATAGATAAAATTAAAACAAATATTAAAGATGATAAAGCTAATATTAAAGATGATAAAACACATATTAAAGAAGATAAAGCAAACATAAAGAAAGATAAGGTTCATATAAAGAAAGATAAAACTAACATAAAGAAAGATAAAATAAACATAAAGAAAGATAAAGCTAGCATAAAAAAAGCTAAAGCAAGTATTAAGAAAGATAAAGCAAGCATAAAAAAAGCTAAGGCGAATATAAAAAAAGTAAAACCAATTTTAACAAAAGCACATATTATTAAAGAACTTAAAAGACAAGCATCTAAACCTATTTTTAGAAGTAGATATATAATTAAACCAATTACAGTTAAACATATTATTGATGCAAAGCTTAGTTTAAAGCAAGCATTAACTATTCTTAAGAAAGGAAAAGTTAAAAATAAAGTTTTAAGTAAGATGAAATTTACTATTAAACAATTATTAAATAATGGATATTCTCCAAGAGACTTAAGAACAGCAGGATATACTGCAAGAGGGCTTAAGAACGCAGGAGTTTCTGTAAGATCTTTAAAGAATGTAGGATATACATTAAAAGAATTATTATCTTGTAATAGTATTAAAGTAGTTATATCTTTAGGATATAAATTAAAAGAATTAAAAAGATTAGGATATACAATCAGTAAGCTAAAGAGAGCAGGCTTAAAGTTAAAAGATTTTAAAAAAATATTTACAATAAGAGAATTAAAAAATGCAGGATATACTTTAAGAGAATTATATAATGCAGGATTTACTATTTCTCAATTAAGAAAGGGTGGATTTACATTTAAACAATTCCTTGCAAGCAAGTTTACAATTAAACAATTATTTGATTCTGGATTTAGTTTACAAACATTCTATGCAAATGGGTATACAATACATAACATAATTAATTCTGGAGTTTCAGTTAAAGATCTTCTTGCATCAGATATTAAAGTATCTGATTTCTATAAAGCAGGAGTTAAAGCAATTATCTTATACAAAGCAGGAGTTACTTTAAAGGAATTAAGAGAAGGAGGATATGACATCAAAGATTTAATTGATGTTGAATCTTTTTCAAAAGATAAAGTTACTACAAGAGAATTAAAATATCTTGGTTATTCAGTTCAAGATATATTATCTTTAGGTTATACAATAAATAATTTTAGAGAAGATGGATTTACAAGTAAAGAATTATCTGATGAAGGAATAACTTGTATTCAATTAAGAGATGGTGGATATAGTCTTTTAGATTTATATAAAGCAGGATGTACAATTTCAAGCTTATTTGGAATGGGTTATGGGCTTGAAGATTTCAGAGTTGCAGGCTTTTCTGCACTTAATCTTCATTTAGAAGGATATTCTCTTCATGAGCTTAGAAGAGCAGGTTTTTCTCCAAAAGATTTGATTACAGTTGGATATTCAGCAAAGCAATTTCATTCAGTTGGTTATACTGGAAAGGAATTATATGAAGCTGGTTTTTCACTTGCAACTCTTTATTTTGCAGGATATGCTGCAAAAGAGTTTAATGGACTTGGAATTCCTGTTAAAGAATTTTATGAAGCAGGGTATTCTGGAAAGGAAATGTCTCAAGCAGGTTATACACCTGTTGATTTAAGAAATAATTATTCAGTTAGAGAACTTAGAAGAGTTGGATTTTGGTCTTCTTCAATGAGAAAAGCAAATTATTCAGCAAGTGAGTTATATGATGCTGGTTACACTGTAAGAGAATTACATAACGCAGGTTATCCAGCTCTTGATGTATTTAATCTAGGAGTTGGAATAAGATTATTAAGAGTAGTTCATTATACAGCAAAAGAGATTAGACCACTTGGGTTTTCAGCAAGAGATTTAAAGAGGGTAGGATATTCTCTTCAAAATTTAAAAGAAGCAGGATATAATGAATCAGAGCTTCTTGAAGCTGGATATTCACTTGAAAAAATAAAGGAAATATAATTGAATTATTTTAAATTATCCTAAGTAAATACTTCTTATTTTTAAACCTTTTTATCTATAATACATATAATTAAATGTAATTTAAAACAAAATAACTGACTATAGTAAATAAGTTAGTTTTTAAACCTTTTTATTCACAATATATATAATATAGTTAAATGTAAACTTAAACAATATAATTAAAATTAAATGATTTGGAAAGGGGTATTATTTATGACGCATGACAAAACTGAAAATCATAAAGAACATGAACATCATGAAGAAATTAAATTTAGTAAAGAGAAGGTATGGATGATAACTACAGCTAT
>JBAWVI010000051.1:0-6930 GCA_037147375.1 archaeon
CAAACAAGTTGTTCAAAAGAAAAGAAAACCAGCTTTAATAATAAAAATTTTTCTGAAGAACAAAAAGATACATAAATTTGAATAATATATGCTGAACATACTTGAAGTTATAAATAATAGGAAAAAAGGGCAAGCAGCAATTACTGATGCACTATTCTTTCTAACTATAATTGTAACTTTATCTGTACTATTGTTTAAATTTTCATCAACCTATGGAGATAGAATTGATCTTGCAACCTCAAACCTTTATTTTAAAGAATATTCAAATTCTGCAATGAAAACTATATTTTATTCAGAAGTTCCACTTGATTATTCTCTTGATGTTGATAATGCAAGCGAGGTTGATTATTTAATGACTTCAATTAAAGCTGATTACTTTAAAGATGGAGTAATTGGAAAAAAACCAGTTGGAGGAAATGATCATCAATATATTAATGAAATATCAGGAGAAGATAGTGATATTGCAAAATATAATCTCTACCACACAATTAAAGCAGTAATGTATCCTCTTCCAAATTATGATTATATTTTTTATTTATATTATATAGATCGTGAAAGATTTGAATTTGTTTTAATTAAGGTTACTAATTTTGGGGATCCTAATCCATCAGAAAGTGTAAATTACCAAGTAACCTATGATCCAAAAAGTATGAAATCAGAATATTATTTATGTAACCCAATCAATTATTCAGTGGTTAGAAATTTAGTTGCAAAAGTAAATAGAGTATATGCTTCATCAATACCTTTACAGTTTGTTGTAAATAATCAAGATAACCAAATTAATAATACATTTGCAACATGGGCAGCAACAACAGCAATTAAAGAAAGTGATTTAACAAATTCAGAAACCATGAATTGTAAACTAATTGATGATAAAACAATTGCAGAATATGTGACTACCAATATTTCAATGGATTAATTGATAAATATTATGATTTAAAATTTCAATCCTAAATCATCATCTGAATCTTCATCATCAGATAAATCTAAATCATCTTCTTGAAGTAGTTTTGAAACATCATTCTTCTTAACTGGCTTTTCTTGTTCTTTTGTTTTCTTAGATGTTTCTTTAGATTTAATTGGTTGTTCCTTTTCTTTATCTTTTTCTTTCTTGATATTTTCTAAAACAACCTTTTCTTTTGCTTTGTTTAGTTCTTCTGTTTTATTTTCATTTTCTATTTGAACATATAAATCATCAACAACAAGCTTTAACTTATCTCTATCAATTGAACTATCAAATCCTTCATCAGATTCTTTATCTGTGCTTGTGTTTGTTGTTACTGTTCCTGTACTTGCTCTATAATGCTTTGTAACAACATTTTTAACAACCTTTTTTTCAACATCAATATTATTTTCTTTTAATTGTTCATAAATTGCATCTGCAATACTATCCATATCTGGATTAATAACTTCAGACATATTATCAAGAACTTTATTCATAAGTTCTTTCTTATCAAGAGAAATATTTGTTGGAACTACTTTTTCAACCTTTATTTTATCAGGCTTAACATCTGAATAATCTTCAGAAATATCATCAACTGGGCTTGTGCTATACACTATTTCCCCATCAACAACCTTTCTATAATGTCTTTTTTCTCTTCTATTTAATGTATTTGCATCCATAATAATCAAATTTATTATATAAAAGGTATATAATAATCCTTTTAAATGTTTCAATTATAAATATAATATATATTTTAAGGAAAAACTGATATAAAATGATTGATACTATTTTAAACTACGTTTGGTTTGTTTTTAAGTTATTGGCTTTATGTATTATTTTATCAATACCAATACTTATTATAACCTATATATTTAAGGGTTGGTTTGAAAGATCAAAGAAAAGTTTTCTGTTTAAATTGTTTGCAATCACATATTTAATTTCTTTAATAGGGATTTGCTTACTATATTTTATCCCAACCTTTCAAATAGGCCTAGGAGATGGATACACTTTTTGGAATTATGTTGTATTTATTTTATTACATATTCTTTGGTTTATATTTATTAATATCTTAATTACTGGTGTCTTAATCGTATTTGGTTTACTTGCAAAAGGAATATATGATTCTTTTTTAAAGACAAATAAAAATGATAAAAAGAAGCCAAAAGTAAACGAAGGCATAAATATCAAATATTTATGGATTAGTTTAATTATTACTTGGGTAATTATATTCGTTGTTTACATTATATTCCCAAAATTAATTGCAATGTTATTATACTTAATTTATTTATCTTAAATATAGAATGGATGATGATTAGAAAATGAAAGACTTTGATATCAATAAAATAGTAACTGTAATATTCCTTTTATTATTTTCAACAAGTGTGTTTGCATATAATGTTGATTATGATAGACTTAATACAGGAAAAACAAGTACAGTAACTGATAATGAAAAAACAATCTTTTTTGCTGATGCTACAACTCCAACTAGCACAATTGCAGAAGATGAACTTGATGATTTTGGAGCAGGATGTTATACTGAAACTCTTCCAAAAGAAAGTGTTGAGAAAATATGGAATGATATCTTAGTTAAAGGTTTTAGGATTGATAAACTCTCATCAAACATAGAAGCTGATAAAGACAGAGATACTCTTGATAAAAATCAAGTTTTATTAACTGATGTATCAACTAAAGGTGGAGACGTTGTTGTTAAAAGAGATATGCCTTCACAAATCATGGAACCTCTTGAAACTCCTGGTATCCTTGGAGAAGTTTGTTCAGGACCTTATTCATATTCTATTAATTTAACATCAACCTTAAGAGTTGGAAGATGTGCTGATGGAAACACAGCTTGTTATCTTGCAAGCGATGGTTTATTTAGACAAAATGGAAACCAAGGTTTCTTTAAAGAAATTACAACTGTTGGGCAAGACATGCTTGACATGATTGGTGTTAACAAAGTTAAAGAGTTTGCAGGAGAAGTTGTAAACTCAGATCTTAATTATGAAACAAATATTGATTTAGGAATGTTTTCTGAAATGTCTGCAGAAGAACTTGCAGACTTTAAACAAACTCAATTAGTAGATGCAAATAGAACTGAAATAAATATTGAAAAAATGAATCTTGTAATGGATAAAGCAATTAAGAATAGTTACAAGACAGATACTTTTAATGCAAGCATGGAAACAACATGCTCTGGAGAAAATTGTTATATAAATGTTTATTCTTTATTTGATAAAGTATTTAATCAATATTTCTCTGCAGATTTAGTTATTTCCTCTGCATCTCCTCTCTTATGGAAAGCAGCAAGTGGAATATTTGGTGGAGGAACAGGAATCTTAAGAAAATACACAGGAATAGATAATATTAGTAAAAAAATTGCTGGTAAAGGTAAAGTTTTCAGTCAAGGAGGATTTGTGGATAATCTTCTAAATAATAGAAATAATCCTTTAAGAGCAATAAGTAATGCAACTGAACTTAAAACAGCATTAAGAGATATTGATTCATATTCAAGATTACTTGCTGAAAAACAAACAAAAAATCTTAAAAGATTACAAAGATATGAGCTTGAACCTGTAATGAATGATTACGTAAAGGTCCTAAAAGATAAAGGACAAATTGATAATTTAAAGAAAGAATTTTTTGAAGGAGGAAAGTTTGCTAAACTAAGTAAACCACAAAAAAGAATATTCTATGAAATTGCTCAAGATTATCAAGATCAAATTAAAATAACAAGAGCAGTTGTTGCAAGTCTTCAAGCTGATCCATTATATAAAAGTGGATACGGAAAAGCAAGAGCAGCACTTCTTGAAATTTCAACAGACCCTGCAGGTGGACCAACAAAGAATATGACAGATTTTTATAGTAGGTTAACAAAAGCAGAATATAAAGCACTTGAAGATAATACAAAACAAATAAATACACTTTCAAAAAATTGGGAAAGCTATACAAATGATCAAATAGCTTGGAAAGAAGGACAAGATAAACTAAAATCAATAACTGAAAGAAGATTTTATATACAAGAACCAAATCCAAATACTGGAGTTCTTGAAAATAAAGAATATTTAGTAAATAAGGTTAAACCAACAACTCAAGGTAATCCAATTAAAATTACTGATTTCCCTGGTGGAGCAAAGGACGCATTTATTCCTGCAGGTGCTGGTAAAGGAACAGCTCTTGATTCAAAGAATATATTTTCAACACAAGATGTAACTGTTAATTTTGCAGATGGACCAATGACTATTAAAAAAATGGTTCCATACATGGAGCAAGCTGATACTGTAAGAGGTGGAGCATTCGGTCACGATCAATTACAAGCATTTAAATCAATGCCAGATATTTATATTGAATACAGACAAATTAACACTGGAGTAATGAAGAAAGTTAGAGCAACAGATCTTGTTGAATCAGATATGGATCCAGCTTATAGTTTATATAATTGGTATCCAGTTAAACTAAAACCAGCTGATGTTGTAAAATATGGTTATGATCCTGTTGAACTTGGAACTGATTTTACAGTAACAGCAGATTTACGTTTTGGAGATATGGAAATTGTTTCTGGAAAAGCAACTGAACTTATGCAAAATCAAGGATGGGTTACTGGAAAAGGAATTAACTATATTAATCAAAAAATGAAAGCAATGGATGTAACTAATTTTAAGAAAAGCCCACTTAACATACTTGCAAATCCACTTAAAGCATATGCATACAATGTTGGTTATTGGCAATTAAAATCTGGCATTACTCATAACCCATTAGGACTTGATATGTTCTCAGAGTATTCTATGTATAGAATACCAGACACATACACTGCAGTTATTATACAACCAGGAGAAACAGGAGACGTTTACAAAGATGCATATATTGATTTCTTTGCAAATGATGGTTCTGATCAAGGAGATTTATTTGAACAATATTTTAATTCAATGCTATTCTGGATAGTTGCAATTGCAAAAGAAGGATTATACAATTGGGATGTAGGTGCTGCTGAAAGTGTAAGCAATTGGATAAAATCATTTACTGAAAACCAAATCAGAAGAAGTTCAGTTGATGATATTGTACTATTAACTGATGCAGAAAATGGTGGATGTACAAGTGCATGTACTGTTAAAATTGGAGATGGAACTCTTCTTGAAAAAAGAACACTTGATAGTTCTATGCTTCTTGATGCAAATACATCTAGAGTTGATGATAATTTTATTTCAAATAATCCAGTAAATGTACCTACTATTGAAAAACTAAATATAGTTATGTCTGTTCCAAATGGAGTTAAGACACCTAACTATGTTCTTGAGAACACAAGTTCTAAGAATCTTAAAGATGAAGGACAAACATTAATTACTTTCTCTCATCATACAAATTATGATGGAACTATTGCAGGAGACACAACTAAAGATTCTGTAAATCTTGCTCAAGCTAAGAGTGATGAAACAACTTGTTCAGCAAAGATTAGAGATCTTGAATTACTTGGTGTTCCTATTGGTTGGACTGTTAATTGGACAGGAAAAACATATAGAGCAGGAATGGTTTCTGCAGTTGCTAGTAACATAGCTTACTTTGTGTTATCAGCTCCAAGTCATCGTATGATGATGGGTATGGTTGTTGGAGATATTGTTCCTCAAATGCTAATTATGCCTGAAATAAATAATTGTGTTGATGATGAAGAAGGTTATTACACACATATATTTGTTTCTAAGCAAGAAGCTGAAAGAATTGAAGGAGATCCTAAAAATAAAGTAGGAGATATGGTTTCAAAGGGTGCTGATGGAGTAACTCAAGCATTATCAGGAGTAACTAGTGGAACAAAGTTGAATGATGTTGTTGCTGCAGGAGCTGCAGAAGTTAAAAATCTTGCAGAAACTCAATTAAAGGATAATCCAATTGTTCAAGCAAGATTTGAAACAATTAATAGTACAAGTGGATCTCTTGAAGGTAAGCTTTTCTTCTTTGAGCTTGGTAAATTATCTACTTGTAGAGCAAGCGGATATAATGATAAAGGTATTGAAAACTTAATTGATTCTAAAACTAAACAAACTCTTGTAATTGATAAAGAAGCTGGAGAACTTGCACTTATTGATGAAAACGGAAGCAAGAATATTATAATACCATCAGATAAGAAAGACTTTGTAAGATTAATTGCAACTAACTTAGGTATTCCTGCTAAGGTTATACCACATAAGATAAGTTACATACCTGTTCCTGATGATAATTCTCCTCTTTTCGTAGTTGATGTTTATGGTAACTTAACTATTGAAAACCAAGATGTTCTATCTTGTTTAAAATCTAATTATAACGCACAAACAGGACTTACTATGGAAGGATCAGTTCTAACTGATTATCTAGGGCCTGTTAAGATGGTAACAACAACAAACCCAATTAATCCAACTACTCAATATGATGCTATACCTAAAGGACTTTCAGGAGCAACAGAGATTGTTGCTGAAGGAACTCCTAGAAAGATTGCAGAGGGTAGCGGTGCAAAAGCTGTAGTCATGGGTAATCGTATGACTAGATTAAGCCCTGTTCAAGGAAGAACTGAGATCTTAGGACAAAACATAGCTATCCAGTTTGAAAGAGGCCAGCTTATTTATAGTGGAGAGAAAAACAGTTACATTTTATGGGTTGAGCAAACAGCAGTTATACACCAAAGTGAGGTTGCTGACCTTAAAACAAAACTTGTAAAATACACTAATGATCAAGGATGTGAAGAGATAGCACTTAACTTTAAAGTAACTCCTATAGAAGGAAATGGAGATGCTAAAGTAAAAGCTGATAAAATGAATACTGCCCTTGAAAATGTTGGGCCTTTCCAAATGTTTGATACAGCAACTAAATCATTTATTTTTTATACTACTCCTGCACCTGAGTGTGAAAAAAGATTAAAAATAATTGATAAATTAACTGGGCAAGTAATAACTGACCAAGCTATTACAGATATTGTTGAAACTCCTGATGGATTGATTACTACGAGACCGCTTGCCCTGTCAATG
>JBAWVI010000052.1:0-6639 GCA_037147375.1 archaeon
CAGAATCTCAGCTATGGGAGTTGCTGGTGCAGAATTAGTTGCTATTAACACAGATAGACAACACTTAGGAATAATTTCAGATGATATTACAAAATTATTAATTGGAAAATCAGTTACAAACGGTTTAGGTGCAGGAGCTTATCCAGAAATCGGAGCTAAGGCTGCTGAAGTTTCTAAAGGTGCACTTGAAGAAATACTTGATGGTGTTGATATGTTATTCATCACAACTGGTATGGGTGGAGGAACAGGAACAGGAGCATCTCCAGTAGTTGCTCAAATAGCTAAGTCACAAGGAGCAATCGTTGTTGCTATCGTAACATATCCATTCGCACTTGAAAGAGCAAGACTTGTTAAAGCTGAAGAAGGAATTATGTTATTAAAAGATGTTTGTGATACAGTAATTATAATTGATAACAATAGATTAGTTGAATTAGTTCCAAACTTACCAATGCAAGATGCATTCAAAGTTGCTGATGAAGTAATTGCAAGAACAGTAAGAGGAATTACAGAAACAATTACACAACCTTCATTAATCAACTTAGATTACGCAGATATTAGAACAGTAATGGGCGGAAAAGGATTATCAGTTATTGCTGTTGGAGAATCACAGTCAGTTAATAAGGTTGAAGAAGTTGTTGAAGACACATTAAAGAACGCACTTCTTGATGTTGATATAACAGGAGCTTCAGGATGTTTATTACACATTACAGGCGGAACTGAGTTAACACTTGGGGAAGCAAACGCTGTTGGTGAAATGTTAACAGATGAAATAGATCCAAACGCAGCTGTTATCTGGGGTGCTAGAATAGATCCTACTTTCGAAAACAAGATTGAAGTAATTGCAATCTTTACAGGAGTAAAGTCACCATTCATTAAAGGAAGTAGAATGTTTACTGGAAAAAACGCTCCACAAATGTCATCAAAGGGCGGAAGCAGAAGATCATTCGATAATGATTTCGGTTTAGATGAGATCTAAGTCAATTTAATAAAACAAGACACAGCTATTTAGCTGTGTTATTTTCTTTCTTTTTCTTTTTTGCCTTTTTTAAATCTTTTTATAAATATTTTGATTTACATTATCTTGTATAAGAGAAACCTATTTTCTAATAATTAATAAAAATAAAAAAGAGATTAAATATGCTTGCAGATTATGTTGTTCTTGATGTTGAAACAACTGGACTTTCTAAACATTTCTGTAAGATAACTGAAATCGCAGCTTTAAGAGTAAGAAATAACAAAGTTGTTGATAAATTCCAATCTCTTGTTAATCCTGAGTGCCCTATTCCTGAGTTTATTACTCATCTTACAGGAATAGATAATGAACTTGTAAAATATGAAAGACCAATTAAAGAAGTCCTTCCAGGGTTTATTGATTTTCTTGGAGAAGACATAATGGTTGGACATAATGTTGGATTTGATTATGGGTTTATTAATCATAATTCTGAAAAGCATTTAGAAAAAACTCTTCTAAATAGTCGTTTGTGTACAATTAAATTATCAAGAAGATTACTTCCTGATCTTGCATCAAGAAAATTAAGATCTTTATGTGATTATTTTGAAGTAACTAATGAGAAAGAGCACAGAGCAATGGGAGATTGTGTTGCAACAAACAAGATATTTGCAAAGATGAATGGAATTCTTCATAATAATGGAATAATAGAAAGAGAAGATATTTTAAAATTTCAAAAATCTAAAATTCCAAGAATTGATTATTTTCAAGCACCTAGTTCAAGCTCTTGTACTCAATAAATTCAATCAAATCTAATTAAACCACTATTTACATATTTCTTAAATTGTTCAACAAAGTTTCTTGTTGTATCTAGTAATGGAAGAGCAAGTGCATCATCAATTTCAAACCATCCATATTCAAGAACTTCATGATTTGGTTTAATTTCTGTAGAAACAGCTTTTGCAAAGAAATCAATAAAATGAATGGTTGTTGTTTCATCTTTGAAATCCTTGCTTGGAGGTTTAACCTTTTCTCCAACTTTTTTAATATGTGTTATTTCAATTCCTAGTTCTTCTTTGATTTCACGCACCAGTGCTTGTTCTTCAGTTTCTTGATCTTCAATCTTTCCACCAGGAACAATATACCCTTTCCATTTTGGAGATGTCATTAGAAAAATTTTCCCTTCGAAGTTGTATATTACAGCACCAACACAATGTTTAATCATATTTCCCTTCAATTATTTATTTTTCAAGTGGAGTAAATATCCAAAATAAAAGATATGCTAAAATTCCTATTCCTCCAACAAAACAAAGTATAAACCAAATTATTCTAACAAGAACTGGATCAATATCAAAATATTTTGCAAATCCAGAACATACTCCACCAAGAATATGTTCTCTTGATCTCTTTAATCTTTTAACCATATTTAATTTCCTCTTTAATTATTATTCTTTAATATAATTAAATTTATTATCTAGTTTATATCCATGCATTGGAGTGAAATAAATTTCAAACCCAATTTCAGGAAGTATTCTATACATATCTATGCTTGTTTTTATTCCATGTCCCATTTTTTTATTTGCTACTTTATCAATATATTGAACAATTGGATTCCAATTAAGTACACTTCTTGATTTACTATTTGGTTTTTCAAAACTAATTGATTTCATTACATTTTTCAGTTTTTCTTTATTTATTTTAAGAACAGTGTATCCACAATCTTTTCCATGTTCATCAACTACACCAATAATATCATAACTATGTTTAGTTTTTTTATAATGTCCTATTGTTTCAACAATATCAAGATGACTTGGAAGAGCAGTTAATACTTCTTTTCCAATTCCAAGTTTATTTTCTTCAATTACATGTGTGTGTAATAAACTTGCTCTTGAGATAATTTCTTTTGCAACATCTTTAGGATAATGCTCAGAAAAAGTATGATATATAAATTCAATTCTTTTATGTGAGAAGTTAACATGCGTTTTTTCTCTACCAAAAGATATATCTCTTATTCCTTGTCCAGGAAAACTATATAATCCTACTTCTTTTTCTCCAAGCTTACTTACGTTTTTTAAATATAAAGAATATTTATTTTTACCAATAGTTGGATGCTTGAATATTTTTGGTTCTGCAATCTTAGTTTTAAAAGGTCTTTTAATTGGAGCCATATATCTATCTATACATAAATTAAGTTTAAAAAGCATGCTTTTTCTTAATAAATATATTTATATTAGGTTTTTCTTATGAAATATATATAATATAGTAATTATGTGATTAATTATGCAATATACTAAAGATATTTTATGGAAGAAAGGACTTACTGTTTCAGAGCTTGTTAATGCTTATTCTGGAGTTGGATTTCAATCTTATGAGCTTTATAGAGCTAGTGAGTTAATTAAAAAAATGAAAAAAGATGGAGCTAAAATCTTTCTTTCATTTACATCAAATATGGTAACCTCTGGGCTTCGTGGATTCTTTGCTCAATTGGTTTCACTTAAAATGTGTAACGTAATTGTTACAACTGTAGGTTCAATTGAAGAAGATATTATGAAAGCTGATGGAGAAAAGTTTATTTTAGGAACATTTTCAGCTAATGATGAAGAATTGTATGAGAAAGGACATAACAGAGTTGGAAATATATTTATTACAAATGAAAGTTATTCTAATTTTGAAGGTAAGATGCAAGCACTTCTTGGATCTTTATATCAAGTTAAAAAAACTTGGCAGATTTCTGAAATGTTAAGAGAGATTGGACTTAAATTAAATGATCCAAATTCAATTCTTTTTCAAGCAGCAAAGAATAATGTTCCAATCTTCTGTCCAGCAATAACTGATGGTTCACTAGGATTCCATCTTTATATGTTTAAGCAAGATCATCCTGATTTTAATGTAGATATTATTAGTGATTTTAAAGATATTATATTTTCTACAAGTCATGATGAGAAGAAAGGAATAATTGCTCTTGGTGGTGGACTTTCAAAGCATCATGTTATCTTAACAACTTTAATTAATGGAGGAGCAGATTATGCTCTTTACATGACAACAGCATCTCCTAAGTCTGGTTCTCTTTCAGGAGCAACAACAGATGAAGCAAAGTCTTGGGGTAAGATTAAAGATGATGCAGATGCAGTAACTGTTGTTGGAGACGTAACAATAACCTTTCCAATAGCAATTACAAAAGCACTAGATGATTTAGTAAATGAAGGAATAATTAAATAATTTATTTGATTTTATATGAAACTTAAACCAATAAATAAACTAAATAAACAGAAAAAAAGAATTAATGAAGTATTTGATTATCTTGACAAGCAATATAAAGAAAAAGAGGTAATTAAAAAAAAAGTACTACCTTCATTTATTGAGCACTCAAATAGATTAAAAATAATTAATAAATTAAAAGATAATCAATATGTTTTTGCAAGAAATAAAAAGAAAATAGAAATGTATTCAAATAATTTTGTTTTTTCTGGAGAAATATATGAATTTAAAAATAATAATCCATATCTTCAGATTCTTGAAATTAAAAGATTACAAGGTAAGAAACTAACTGATATTTTACAAATTAAAAATATGATTGAATATTTAAAAAAATATTGTAAAGAAAAAAGTATACCAGAAATACAAATGGGAACTTGGATGTTTGAATCACATCCTGGATTTGCAGAACATCTTGGATTTGTCTCATCAAATCCACAAAAATTAAATGAATATAGAAAATATTTATTGGATAATGGAATAACTAAGATTACATATTTAGATAATAATGTAGTTCCAAGCACTATTCATTATCTTAAGAAAGATGCGAGTACAAATAAGCTAACTGAACAAAAAATTCCTTTTATTAAATTTGAAGTTGGATTTCCTCCATATGTTTGTAAAATAAAGTGATAACTATTATGTTAAAATTACCTTTGAAATTAAGAAAATCAGTACCAACTGAAAGAAGATTAAAAGAAAAGTCTAAAAAACATAATCAAGTAACTGAAGTAATGGAGCATCTAACTAAAACTCATATTGGTAAAGAAAAGGTTAAGCATGTTACAATCCACGAGTTTGATGCATATTTTAATAAAGTTCCAAATTTAAAGGAACATGAGTACGTAGTTCAAAAAGGATATGATTCTACAATTAATGTATTTTCTAAAAATTATGAAATTTATGGAAGTTATAAATCAAAGTATGCAACTATTGATTCAATTATAAGAAGAGGATCAAAAACAATTACTGATTTACATCAAATAAAAACAAATCTTGATTTACTTAAAACCTTTTGCAAAGAAAAACGTATGCCAGAAATTAGAATAAGCACTTGGATGTTTGATGCATTTCCAGGATTTGGAGAATATCTTGGATTTAATCCAGTAAATCCTAGACTGGTTGAAATTTATAAAACTAGACTTAAAGAAAATAATATTCAAAAAATTACACATGTTGATTTAAATATAGTTCCTGCTGTCATTCATTATATAAAAATAAATAAAAATGGTAAAAAATCAGAAGCGGAAATGAGTCATATTAAATTTAAATTAATTACAGATTTGCCAGATTATGTTTGTAAAGTAAAATAAAGTGATTAAACTATGTTATCAAAAGCAAAATTTATATTTTCAAAATCAAAAGTAATATCTGAAGAAAATAAAATTGAGAAGTTATCTGATATTATTGCATATAGTGTTAAATCTAACCCTTACATCACATCTATCCTTGAAGAAAACACAAGTTCAAACTTTTTGCTTCATCATATAAATGAACTTATTTATGTTACTGATAAAAGTAAAGTTTGGTTTATGCTTCATTCTCCAGAAAAAGAAGAACTTGAGATTTTATTTAAAGATAAAATAAATAAATTTATTGTAGATAACGAAAATGATTTAAATAGTTTGTTATATTTCTTGGACAACACAGCTCCAAAAGAAACAAAGATAACCCTTCTTTTAAGAATGAGACTTAAAGAATACACAATTCAGACTGGAAGATACTTTGTTTATGGATTTTATTCAAAAGAAGTAAATGAATTAATAAAAAAGCTAAAAGATAACAAACAAATAGAAGCACTTGGTGTGCACGTTCATAGAAAAACACAAAATCTTTCTGAATGGTCTTTAATTCAAGAATTATCTGATTCCTTAAGCAAAGAAACAATGGCTACAATAAAATATTTAGATATTGGAGGAGGAGTTCCTGTTCCTTATAAGAACATAAGCGTCTCTGTAATTGAAAATGTGTATAAAGAAATAAAAGAATTAAAAACTTTTGTAAATAAAAATAATTTAAAATTAATTATTGAACCTGGAAGAGCAATAGCTGCTCCATCTGGTCGCCTTGTAACTACAATTAAAAATATAGTAGATAACACAGTTTTTGTAGATGCATCTCTTTTCAATAGTTCAATGGATACTCTTGTAACTCATATTAAGCTTCTTGTGGATGGAGAAATAGAAGATGAAACAGAAAAAGGAACACCATACATAATTAAAGGATTAACTCCAGCATCAGAGGATATATTTAGATATAGAGTATATTTTATAGAAGGAAAAGAACCAAAGATAGGAAATAAGTTAGTTTTCTTAAATGCAGGGGCGTACATCTATTACACAGATCTTTTCAATCTAGAAAGACCAGAAATTGAGTTTGAGGAATGAATAATATTATGCAAAAATTAAATTTTATGAATGTTCCAAAGGAATATA
>JBAWVI010000053.1:0-6519 GCA_037147375.1 archaeon
ATAAGGTGATGCCTTCTTTCTTATTATTTATATTACTTATATTGATAATAATAGCTGCTATTGTATTGCTATTAATTCCAGCAATCTTTGTATCAGGAGCAGGATATTATCAAGTTCAGTTTAAGGTTACTGATGCGATAACAGGAGCTGTGCTATCTGATGTTCCTTTAATGGTAACTAGCGATAAGGTTTACCAAGTTTCTACAGATATTGAAGGATTAACTAATAGCGTGAATGTTAAGAAAGATCAGACCTTTTATGTGGATATAGACTTTGTAGATGAAGGATACACAAAGTATAGTGGAGACTTCCAAGCAAATCAAAATAATAAGACCTTTGTAATACCTCTTGAATTATTGCAAGCATCTCTTGCAGATAAAGATTATGAATTTTCTATTGTTAATAGAACAACAGGGCAATCAGTTACAGCTAATGGAAAAGCTACATTTAGATGTATGAACGGAGTTGGACTTCCTCCAAGTCCAGTAGACATCTTAAATGGTAAGATTAAAGTTTCAGCTGATCCTAATTGTTCACTTCTTGCAACAATCATTGCTGATGGATACAATCCAAAGTATGATACACCAGTTACAAATGGAACAATAAGCGTTTATTTAGATCCAACAACAGGAAGCTTTGAAGGTGGAACATACACAGTTACAGTTTACACAAAAGGAACAACTGGTGAAGCATTATCAAACATTAAAGTTGTTGCATACAATGATATTGGTGTTGAAGTTGCAAGTTGTATAACAAACACAGGTGGGAATTGTATACTTGAAAACGTAGCAACTGGAGATTACACTTTAAGATTAACAGATAATAGAAGTGTACCATTATATAGTAATTATACAGAAGCTCTTTATGTTGAATCAAATACTACAAAGTATATTGATATGACAACACAAGTTTCAGGTTATATTAAGATATTAGTTGTTGATAAAACAACAAATAATCCAATCAAGGATGCATATGTTGCATTAAAGGTTGCAGATAAAATAATATCTGATAGTTATACAGATGTTGCTGGTGAAAAATTATTCACAGTTGCAGATAAAACATTAAATTATAGAGTTGTTGTTGATGCAAATGGATATATGATAAAATCAACTGCAGTTACTGTATCAGACACAGTTCCAAGCACTCCAACAAAAATTAAATTAGAGCTTGTAACTCCTCAAACAATTGCAAAACTTAATATTAGAGTTCTTGATGAACTTGGAAGAGGATATAGGTTTGCTAAGGTTGCACTTTATGATGCAGATACAGGATTCTTAACTGATTATAGACCTTTATTAACAGACTATGATGGTAACGTAACCTTCCACATCACAAGTGGTAAGTATTATGCAGTTGCTATTAAAGGTGCATCAAGAGGAGATTCAGCAGTATTTGAATTTGATGTACGTCAAGCAGATACATATGATACAATTATAATTCCAATGAACATAACTAAAGGAACTTTAGTTATTAAAGTTGTAGATAAAGAAGGAGTAATAGTACCAAACGCAAGAGTTACTATTTATGATAGATATAGTTATTTTGGATTTAATCCACCAATTGCAATTAAATCAGATTTAACAAGCGCACTTGGAGAAATTTCATTTGAGCTTGATGCAGAAAATGATTACTTTGCAGTTGTAACAGATTTAATTAATGAAAACCTTGGTACAGCACAATCAAAATTTATAAGAGTTGCACCAAATGGAACTAAAGAATTAAAAGTTGTATTATATGATAAGGTATCATCTTTATCAAAACCAGAATTAAAATTATCTGGATTATACAAGGATGATTTACTTGTTTCTGGAAACTTAAAACCAGGAAGCGAGTATGAAGCAAGATTTACTTTATTTGTTCCACAAGATAGATCAGGTAATGATAGATTCCAAGAAGTTGGAACAATTATAAGAACAGGTAATACAGTATATTTAGAAAACGATAATCTATATATTAAATCAATAGATGTTCCAAATGCAGTATCAATACAAAAGTTCACTCAATTTGATATGGTTAACCATAAGGTTGATGGAATATATGATTCAGATACCTTAACAGATGGAGATAGCAAATGGGCTAAAGTTGTTTTCGAAAAACCAAACTATGTACTTGGAGAAGAATATCCAAACACATATGAAATTGTTGCAACTATAAAGGTTAGAGATAGTGCAGCTTTCGGAGAAGAATTAAAATTATTCTACTTAGGTTATGGACTTAATAGAGATGATGATTATGAAACATATAATCCATATACAGGAAGTCAATCAGACATAGAATACTTTGATGTATATAGTCTTCAAACATATGGAATTGGAGATGAAGTATTATGTTCAGATGATTTCTGTTATAGTGCAAATATGGTTGATGTTTCAGCTAACTTAAGATATGATGTTAGTACAAACTTTTCAGCAGATCCTAATAAAAATTATAAATTACATTTCACATTAATTAATAATCAACAAGATAAGAGATACATTAATTCAAGATTGTTAATAGAGAATGAAGATGAAGGAATAAATTTTAAGAATATTAAGATTGATTCTCCAAACGGTTCTCAAATAACAAGTAATATTCCATCAAATGAATATTCATTTGATTATGCAATTTCAAGTCTTGATGCTAAACAAAAAGTTGAAGGAGATATTAATTTCACAACTGAATTAATTGGAGACAGACATATTGTTATTAAGTTTATTTCTGATCAAAAAATATTATTTGTTCAGGACTTAGTAGTAACAGTAACTTCAAATAAGGAATTTATAACAGATATTACTCCTGAAGTAATACCTTCAAATAAATCATTCTCTCTTCAAGTTGAAGCTAGAGATTCTTTAACAAATGTTGAAGTTAAAGATTCATACGTTGTTGTTAAAGATAGATTCTTTGATGTTTTAAGAACAGAGCCTATGGGTGTTCTTGGTGAAGTTTCAATTAATAATTTACCAGGACAGAATGCAGGAGATTCAATATATGTTTATGTTTCTGCACCAGAATACAAGACATATGTTAAAGAAATTAAAATATCAGATACTTTATTTTCAATAACTCCTAAAAGATTAGGTTTCTCACTTAACATTAATAATGAAAGAACAAAAACAGAGAGCTTTACAATTACAAATTCATCTGAGCTTGATTTAGAGGTTGCAGATCTTGTAATTAAGGGAGAAAATCTAAACATAATAGATATTGATAGATTAAATAATGAGCTTGCTGGTTACATAGGTTTAGTAATCAAAGGAATAGACACAAGTTCAAATACACCTGACAACAGTGACGCAACTAAAGTAATTGAAATGAGACTTTCAGTTAACCCTAGAGCAGAAGGAATTACTGAAGTTCAAAACATGAAAGCTAAGCTTAAGGTTTCACTTCAAGCTAAAGGTGGAGCATCACCAACATGGGTTGTTGAGATACCAGTTGCAATAACAGTTGGATTTGATGGTGTAATGGATAATGCAGCTTGTCTTACATTAACAGAAACTGCTTGGAAAGATGTTTCATTAGGTAAGCCTGTTGAAAAACAATTTATAGTTAATAATAGATGTACTATGAATGGAAAAACAGTTCCATTAACAGGTGGTCTTGAAGTTAAAATACAATATGATTCAAGTCCTCTTGGAAAATTTAGTGCAAACGTAAATAATAGATTACTTGAATTATCAAGTGGATATTATAAGACTGTTGTTGATTCAATGGACAGAGATGCAGGTTATCCTGTTGTTTTAAGATATGAGCCAACTGGAAGAATGCAAGGAAATATTAAAGGTAAGATTATCTTTAGATCAATGAATCCTACAACTGAAGGAAATCAAGAATTAATTGCAGAATATGCATTTGATATAAGTGTATTATCTCTTGAAGATTGTTATGTTGTTTCAAAGAAGGTATTAAACTTATATAAAGAACCAGACACATTTACAATTGATAATAAGGGTTGTGGAAAAGATACAACTTATAGATTATCATGTGATGATTGTAGAGGAATTGTAATTGAACCAAGAACAGAAATTGATGTTCCTGAAACTGGATCAAGTGGAACAATAACAGTTACTTCAAAGGATGCAATCCCTGGACAATATTTAATTAATATCTATTCAAAGATTAAAGATGCAAGAGGATCTGAAATAAATGTTGGACAAGTTAAGGTTCAAGTAAGACCACTTGATAGTTGTCTTGATCTTGATAGATATGAGTTTGATTTATATAGAAGAAATGTTTCTGAGAACACTGGTGATGCAGTAAATGCTAAGTCATACGATACAGCAAACATAATCAACACATGTTATCAGCAAGAAATTACTGGAAGCGGAAAGATTAAGGATAGTTCAAGGCTTGGAATGGCACTAATCGCTGCATTAAGAGATGGAGTGTACACATGGGCAGGATCAAGTCTTGTACAATGGTTAGGAAAGAAAGAAGCAGATTCAAACTGTTCATTATGGGAAATAGCAATTGGAAAGAAGGGTGCTAAATGTTCAGCTCCAGCAGATAAAAGTATATCTTCTGAGGATTCATCATTACTTACTGCTCAAGAAGAATTTAATCAAGCAAGTTCAGATTTAGCTTCATTGGATTGTACAAATATAGCAAATAAAGCAAAATGTGATGAATTAAATGCAAAGAAAGTAGCTGCTCAAGAAAAAATTAATCAAGAAAATGCAAACTTAACTGAATATCAAAGATTAAATAAACAATATAATGCACAATGTTATGATTCTAAAACAAACACAATAAGAAATACAAAAGAATGTAAAGATTTAGTTACACAAATTCAAACATTAGGTCCTGATCCAGAAGGTCCAGGTGTAAAATTTACTTGTGAAGGAGTAACTTGTATTGATGGACAAACTTGTAATCCAGAAAATGGAAATTGTGAAGATAATGCCATAAGTTCTCAAGCAAACAATACAACTACTGATCTTTGTGCAAATGTAACTTGTGCAGAAGGAGAATCATGTGATGCTTCAACAGGAGAATGTTCATAAATAATATTTATTATATTTGAAATAAAATAGGTGTATGAAAATATGAGAGGAAAAAATTTAATTTGGACAATTGCGATAGCAATTATAACTTTAATGATCTTTGCAGGAACTGTTCATGCTGCGTGTAATCCGGCATGTTCTGGTGCAACACCAAATTGTGTAAATGATAAGTGTGCTGCACAACCTGATCCACAACCTGCAAAAGCTGAATCCCAGAATATAGTTAGTGGACTTCTTGGAGGAGGTAGCGGAAATGTTCTTGGAGGAGTTCTTGGTGCTGTTACAGGTATCATTGACAAACTTGTTGGAGCAAACCCACTCATACATGGACTTATTGGAGCAGCAATCTCTGGATTTTCAACTTATAGTAAATTAGACACAACTGTTGACTTCGTACTTACAAAAGATATGGTTAATATATCTGGAGCAGAAACAGACTTTATTGATAACCCAACAGATATGGGTGCAGAAGATTATAAAACATATGGAGATGCATTGTACACAAATAAATTACAAGCATGTGATTATACAAGTAGAAATGCACCTATTAAATGTACTAATATGATAATAACTGATAAAAACATATTAGATATTGAATTTATTAAAACAAAACCTCTTAATGATCCTGAATTTATGAAGGATAATCTAAAAAAGAATCCAACATTTAGACTTGCAGAAGAAACAGAAGTTCTTGAACTTACAAATCTTGATGGAAATAATGTAACTGGACAAAAGAGAGGTATTCTTTTCGAGGATGCAAACAAAACAATAGTTAATAGTTATGAATTTAGATACTTAATTGCAAGATATAATAAAGCTACATACACTAATAATATTGAAATAGAATTAAGAACATCAGACTTACTTGCAAACGGAATGTGGATGACTTATTTATTAATGCCATTCTCATCAGGTAAGAGCTTCTTAACACTTGATAAAGTTCTTCAAAATAATAAAGCTAAAGAAATTATAAATGATGTTAGAACAATAGACACTGTAACACAACCATTCCATTTACAATTTAATTCATGGACAACTGATGCTAATAAATCACTTGATTTAACACAACTTGATTGTCTAAATGAATCAGGTCAAGCACTTGGAACAACAGGAACAGAAATACTTCCTAAAGTCTCATTTGATTGGCAATTTAATGCACACACATCAACAGCAATCAATGGTACTCAATTAAAGAATAATGAATGGTGTGATACTGATGCATCAGGAAAAACAAAGAATGGAATTTATTGTGATGCAACACAATTCTCAATTGAATTAATGCATAAATTAAATGCAATAGATACTTATGTAAAAGCACATTCAACTCAGTTTGTTTGTCCAACTCCAGGAGTTACACAAAAGCTTGTAACTGACATAAATAATTTTGGAATAACAAAATTGAATTCTGAATATGATGGAATAAGAAATTTAACTATTAATTATATAGTTGATGGTAACTATGATTCAAACTTAATGGTTGCACCATTATATTCAATTGAATTTAAAATATATAAGATGAATGCTGGAAATTGGA
>JBAWVI010000054.1:0-6448 GCA_037147375.1 archaeon
TGACCCCACATAGATAAATCAGAAAGAGACATGGATGGGTAAACCTTTTCTAATACTCCGTATTTCCCAGTATTTAATTCTTTGATTCCTAAAATATTTATTGGTTGTATTTCAAAGTGTTTAAATTTATTTTTGTGGTTTTTAACAATTTTATAAACTTTTGTTGCAAGTTTTAAATATATATTTAAATCATTTTTATTAAATATCCTTGCAGTTCCTAAAACTGATTTTGTGACTGGAAAAACAATTCTATGTTTTGTGGGTGTGATTTCTCCATTTATAATCCATTGTTCTGGTTTACTCTTGTTTCTTTTTGGATCTTTTATTCTTTCTTCCAAGAATTTTTTGATTGTTCTATTTTCTAAATTTTCAAAGCACTTATCAACAGCTGCTTGTGGAACCTTTTTATCATAAATAGGAGAATGAGATTTATTTAAAGAAGAAACTTTTTTTTCAAGAACATTTATTTTTGATAGTTTTTCAGGGATACTTTTTCTTGGATTTAATTTTTTAATTATTCTTGTAATTAAGTTAGGTTTCATAACCTATTCCTCAAGTTCTTGTTCCTGTAATAATGCTCTTTCTTTTGGAGTTAATTCTTTTTCTCCAAAATGTATACAAAAGGTATGTCTGTATGTTCTTTGCCCTTCTTTACTAAGTCCAAAAAGAGTGTTTGATATCTTATGATCTACAGCATACTGGCTCTTCATAAGAGAGGTCATTATAGAATGAGTTAATCTAACGTTATCAAGATAAAAATCAATTCCTGTTTTTTGAGTGTCTTCTTTTACAATATGTATTGTTGATTCTGCACTATTCTTTCCATTCTGATTAATTGAATCAACCATGTCATAAATCTGATTATAAACCTTATTTCCAATCTTCTCTTGAATCTTTTTATCAAGGAATCTAACTTGAAGGATAGTTGTAAAATAATTACCAGCAACTCTTGAACAAACTTGACAAACTTCTTTCTTTAAGAGTATTCTTTCTTTCTTTTCTATACTAACAACTTTGTTTCCAACAAGTGCCTTAAGAGTAACTGTAACTGAGTAATCTCCTTTTTCAAAGTTTAAGTTAAGCTTAACAGAAAGTTTACCAGAATCAAGTTCCTTAATCTTAACATGTTTCTCAATTGCTTTCTCTGCTTCTTCAACATTATCATAAAGCTTAGCAGCATACTTAACCTTAGCACACTTAACACAATAAGAAAGATCAATCTTAGGAATAACTATAACTTCATGATCCTTAAGATAACAATCAATACAGAAGTTATAAACTTCTTGTCCTTCCGTAATTTCTTTTCCACATTTAGGGCATTGTCTGTTCATGTAGTTTTTTTCCTTTCCTGTTTAAACATCAAGAGAAATAGTTTCTCCAACCTTTGGTGCAACTGCAGATATTCCAAGTTCTTTTAATTTCTTTTGGAAATTAATTATGTTAACTGGATCTCCATGAATACATACAACCTTTTTAGGACTAACCATCTTAACAATTGCAAGAAGTTCGTCTTCTCCAGGATGTCCTGATAAAGAATGTTTCTTGATTGGAGCTCTTGGTTGATATATTTCTCCATCAATGTACATCTTTCCAGTCTTAACAAGTCTATCACCATTAGTTCCTTCAACTTGGTATCCTGAAAGAATAATACTATTCTTTGGATTATCTCCAAGTTCTTTAATGTAATGCATGATTGGTCCACCTTCAAGCATACCAGCTGTAGTTATTATTACAGAGGGCTTTCCACCATCAACAATCTTTTTTCTATCTTGCTTAGTAACATACTTGACAGCATCAGTTGCTTTTCTAAAGTTATTATAATCTTTAAAATAATCTTTATAATCTAAGAATATCTTAGTTGCTTTAACTCCCATTCCATCAACGTAGATTGGAACTTTAATTTTGTAATTATAAAGTAAAGCAATTAATTCTTGACATCTTTCAATAGCAAAGGAAGCAATGATTGCAGTTCCTCCTCTCTTCAATGTGTCTTCAACATCTTTAATTACAGCTTTTTCAACTAATTTTCTATCCTTGTGTTTTTCAGAACCATAAGTACTTTCTGAAATTAAGATATCAACCTTTGGTAATTTTTTATCGCACCCAGCAAATAATTGAGATTCAGAAAATCTATAATCTCCAGTGTACATTATTTTCTTTCCATCCATTTCAATAACACTTATTGCAGAACCAATAATATGTCCAGCATCATAGAACGTAAGTTTAGCATTGTCTGTTATTTCAACTGTATTTCTATAATCTAAATAGAATGCAGATTTATTTGCTTCAAATATATGTCCTTTCTCAAACGGAGGAGACTTTTTATCAAACTTTGCAATCTTTAATGTGTCTGCCCATAAAAGGTTAGATAAATCAAGAGTTGCTTCTGTTAAGAATAAGTTTGGTGTATCTGTTTTGAATAAAGATGGGATTGATCCAGAGTGATCAAGATGAGCATGAGATAATATAATTGCATCAAGGTATTCCTTAATTGCAATTGGTAACTCAACATCCTCTGAGGACATTGTTGCTTCTCCATCTTCATTTATAATTTCCTCAGCAGCTTCAAACTTAGGACTTAACTTAAGTCCATAATCAAATAATATCTTATTTGTTCCAGTTAAAAGAAATCCACTTCTTCCAACTTCATATCCTGCTCCGAGGCATTTTAATTTTAGTGTCATTTGTAATTCACTTCCTATTATATTTCACTAGTTTTTTTCGTTTTAAGAGATAATTCTTTTAATCTAAAAATAGATAAATTGGATTTTAATTTTATAAATAAAATGCTAATCAAGAATTATTCCTACCTTTTTTTCCGTATATATACTATATATTATTAAACCAATATTATTTTATAACTATTGTATATAATATATTAGTGAAGAATATATGAAATCATTAAATTTTATTGAATCTACTGACTTTCTAAACGAAAACAAGGTACCTTTTGTTCTAGAAATTAAAACTATAAATAAGGAGAAAGATTTACTTAATACAAGTATAAATTCTTTTCCGTACGTTATGAAGCTTAGCTCTTCTCTTTTACACAAAACAGAAAAAAGAGCTGTTTGTTTAAACTTAATTAATCAAAAGGATTTAGTTTCTGCATTCAATTCTTTAAGTAAGTTAATGGTTAAAGAAAAGATTAAAGGAAATATAATTCTTCAAAAACAAGTTTTTGGTCAAGAACTAATTATTGGAATTAAAGAAGATCAAGTTTTTGGTAAAGTAATTATGTTTGGACTTGGTGGAATATACACTGAAATTATTAAAGATGTTACATTTAAGGTTCTTCCAATAACTGAGAAAGATGCAGAGGATATGATATCTAAATCCAAGGTTGGTAAAATTCTTTCAGGAGCCAGAGGAATAAAATATCCAACAACAGATCTAATTGGGTTGCTTGTAAAAATTTCAAATCTTACAATCAAGAAGGATATTAAAGAACTTGATTTAAACCCAGTAATAATTAATGAAAAAGGTTTATTTGTTGTTGATGCTAGAGTGTTATTATGAATTTTGGTAATCTAATTACAAAAGAAGAGATGTATAATAAATTAGATGTAATTGTAAATAAGATTAAAGACATTTCAAAAAATAAAAATATTTTAATAATAGCTCATGATGACCTAGATGGTTTTGTTTCTGCTTATTGTTTTGAGAAATATTTTTTATCACTTGGTTTTATTGTAGATACGCACTCCATTTCATATGAAGGTATGCACAATTTTGATGTCTACTGTAGTAAACTTGATTTTGTAAATAAAGTAATAGTTATATTAGATAAATTTGATCTAGAATTTATAACTAAATTTGGAGGTATGAATTATTTTATTATTGATCATCATGAAGGTGCAAAACATAATTTCACAACTGAAAATATGATAAATATTGCAAATTACTTTAAAACTGATGTGGTTCCATCAATGGGCGCTTACTCATATGGATACATAAAAACAAAAGAAAACATAAAGTTTCCGGCTTGGTTTTCCTTTGTTGCAAGAATCACTGATGGTACATATGAATCTAATGAATTTTTTATTCCTGTAACTGAGGATGAAAAAGAAGTAAACTATTTTATGGGACTTCCAAGAGCAGAAATTCTTGATTTTGTAGAATTTATTAATACATTTTTCAATAATCCACTTGAAATTAAAGACTTATATTTTGTGTTTAGAGAATGCTTAGATTCAGGAAATATCTTCTATTATTTTTTTGAAAATTCAGATGATTTAATTTATTTAAGAAATTTAAAGAAAGAAATAAATAAAACAAAAGATAAGCTCTTGAAAAAGTGTTTAAAAAAGCACAAGATATATAAAAAAGAAAAATTAATATTATTTAATCTTACTGAAAAAGAGAATGGAGCAAGAAGGCTTATTCAGAATCAATTAGAATTTGCATTTTTTGGGTATAATATTTTGATTTTAGTGAAAGAAAAAAATGAATTTGTAATATCCTATAGAACAAACACAACTAAATTTAATGTTCTTAAACACCTAAAACCAATTTATGATAATTATTGTAAGTTTGGGGGACATCCTTTTGCTGCTGGTGGACTTGTAAAACCTGAGTTTAAGAAAAAATTTATGAAAGACACCTTAACTTATTTAAAAAAATATTATTCAGAAGAAAACAAGAATAAGGAATAATTATGTTATATAATCTTGATTTACATACCCACTTAAGAAAAGCACATCAATCACCTAAAAAATATTGGGCTCAAGTTATTGAAAATAATCTTCTTGGTACAGCAATAACTGAATACAATAATTGCAATCCTAAGAAAGCATATTTTGATCTTCTTTCAAGTAAACCTAAAGATAAGATTTTAATTCCAGGAATAAAAATAATGAGTGATTGTGGAGAGGTTCTTGTTTTTTCAAGCGATGATGATATGTACAATTATTCTATTCTTTATGAAGATAATGTTTCTTTAAAAAGATTAATTGATTTTTGTGTTAAGAAAAATTATTTAATAACCATTGCACACCCATTTGGTTCTATTAAAAATTCAGCAACTTATATTATGGGACTTCCAAAACTCGAAAAATTAATTTCTGAAAAAAATATTGGTGTTGAAGCATACACAGGTATTCTTGGATATCTTTCTTATTATATGTATGATTCATTTTTCTTAAAGACCCTAAAGAAGTTACTTGATTTTTTTGAGATTCATAAATTCTTTGAAACAATTGGAGTTTCAAGGATTTCTGAAAAACTTACAAAGAAGATTGATCAAAAGAGTTATGATGTGGTTTTTAAGTTTTCTGCAGCAATTAAGCTTGGACAAAAAGCTAAATATGTAACTGCTGGTTCTGGAAGTTATTATGTTGATAGAATAGGTAATGGAGTTTTAACTATTGATGTTCCAAATCCAAAAAGTTTCTTTGAAGAAATGGACACTAAAAAGCAAAATTCATTTATACTAGATAAGATTAAATCAAAGAAAATTGTTGCTGTTGGTCCTCCAGGAAAGTACACAGAAGGTTTATTTGTTAGATCAACTGCAAGAAAAACAAAGATTAAAGCATATAATGATTTAATGTATTTAACAAAAAATTCAATCAAGCAAGATAAAAAATAAATATTTATATTTGTGATATATTATGAGTTTAATTTACTTACCAATAATTATTTTAACAATCCTAGTCTTAGGTTATATTTCATATCAAGATATTAAATTTAGAGAAATAAATATTGTTCATTTAATGTGGCTTGCAATATTATCTGTTATTTATTTAGGTATTTTTGTATTCAAGCTAGATTGGAATTTATGGAAGGATTATTTAATTCAACTTGGAATTGTATTTGCTTTTATTTTTATAATTTATATGTTTGGGAGATTAACTAAACTTGCATATATTGGAGAAGGGGATCTTTACACTATTCTAGCACTAGCTTTTACAAGTATCTATTCCTCTTTATTTATAATTTTCGTTTTCTTGTTTGCTTTATTATTTATGCTTGGAACTCCAATCTTATTATTTTTCTATAATTTGTTTAAAGGTAATCATCCTAACTATTCTTTATCTAAATCAATTATTTTAATGTTTCTTGGAATTCCAAAAAGGATTTCAAATTTAAATGAATTTAATACACCTCTTGAAAAAATAAGTTATAGAGATAATAAGGTTGTAAGAACAACACAACTTAGTCCAAACTTTGATCCATTATCTGAAATTAATAAACTTAAAGTATTTTCAAAGGCGCATGATATAAAATATATATGGGTATCTCCTTTACTTCCTTTTATTTTACTTATCTTACTTTCTTATATTTTTGTAGTAATTGTTCTATTTATTATTAAATTTCCAATTATATTTCAATTTTTTTCTATGTTCTTATAAGTTGTAAAACTAAGATATATTTTTAAATATACTTATCTGCTATACATATAGTATATAACTATAAGTTTGTAGTTATTTATGAAAAGTTATTTATG
>JBAWVI010000055.1:0-6276 GCA_037147375.1 archaeon
CAGTGTCTATATTTGATTTAAGAATAATATTTTTATCTTCTGCTCCTTGAGATAAATTGTAAAATATAGAATTTTTATCATTATTTAAGATAGATGAAGCTAGTACATAACCTTTTGGATCTAAATCTCCTTTATTACCAATTGGAAGATAAATCATAGTTTTAAGAAGAGTATAATTTAAATCACTTGGAATATTAATATATCCATTTAAATCAACCTTGTGATATTTATACATCCCACTAGAATTTTGCATCATTACATCATCTGCTTGTCCAACATCATTAGAAATATTATAATCCCAACTTAAGAATGGACTAAATAATATCCCTATTGGATTTTCTTGTGATGCTTCTTTTAATGTGTAATTTAATGGTTGATTAGGACATGCAAGTCTTGAATAAACAGGAACAGGAATAGTTGGAGAGTATGTTAAATTTAAAGCCATATTTCCAGGTGTTGTACTTTCAAGAGATAAAGATAATAATTTACCATTAGTTCTTTGAAGTAGCTTAAAGTATGATGAGTCAATTGATGTATATCCATAATTATTTACGTTAGCTATAATTAATTGACTTGAATTTTGGAATTCGTTTAAATCAATTTTATCTGTTGCATTAAGTCCACCATATACATTTATATTACTTGGATTTGTTGGTTTTGTTAAATAAGTTGTGCTAGTACCATAACCTTCTCTTACTCCATCTAATTCTCCAAGGCTTCCATCTATTGGAAGATAATAAAATATACTTTTATCATTTGATGATAAATCAGATATCTTAGTTAAAGTTATATCTAATGTAGCACTTGGATTATAATAAATATCCATTAAATATAAACCAGGAACATATTGTGTATCATCTACTCTAGTAATATTAAACTCACCATTAGCATAGATTGCATTAATACTTTCTGTAATTGATTCAGGTACACCACCCATGAAATTAGGATTATTCATAAAATCATTTATAAGGTCTTCTGATGTTCCATCAGCCATTAAATAAATAGGATATTGCTTTGTGCAAGGATCTATTAGGCATTCACCTTCATTTGCAAGTCTATTTATTACTGAAATTAACATCTGACTTGAATCACAATAAAACTTTTTATCTTTAGTAAATTTATCATCAGTTATACAACTCTCTGAATTTGGATTTAATCCTGACCATTCAATACCAGAACATACATTAGAACCTTTCCAACAATATCTTACCTTTGGAACATTTGCTTTTCCACTTACACAATCTTCATCAACAGTACTACAAGATGCAAGAATAAATATATTACTTCCTGACTTTTGTGATCCAACTCCTAAACAAAGACTATCTTTCAAACTAAGTTCAGGCGGTAATGGGTTTGGACCCACCACAGTTATTGCAACAACTAAATCTTTATTTGAATCAATGTTTTCTCCTGCAATTTCATATATAAAATCAAGAACAAGCTTGTTACTTGGACCTAAATGATAATAACCAGGAGCAAAGAAATCATATTCTGAATTTACAACAAGATTTACATCTACAAATATATTTAAATCAAAAGGCATAGCACTATGTGATTTAAGTACAAGTGGTATTGATGAACTATTTTTATCAATAATATCTGTTATTGTTATTGGATATGACTTTGTATTATTTTTTAAACGATAAACAATATTAGGAGTTTCACAATTATTTGTTTCTTGACAATCAATTAAAGGATTTGTTGGAGAATTTACTCTTGTAAATAAAGAATTATTATCAAATATTTCAAGATAAGTTACTTTGGTGTGTGTTAATTCATAAGTATTATCATATAATATATTGAAATCAAGTTCAATTTCTTTTTCTCCAATAGTTGAACCTAATACCAAACTAACTGGCAAAGTAATAGTAAGTCCACTATCTGTTATTTCAGATCCAGCATATTGACTTAAAGCTAGATTAATCTTAGAAATATTGACATCATTTGAGCCAACAGTTTGACTTGCAATAATATTATTTATTTTCATTACAGGAGAGGATGCTGTTTTTCTAATAACATAATCAAGGTTAATATCTTCTTTAACATCCTTAATTAATTCAAGATGTGCTTTATTATCTTCTAAATATTTACCTTCAGAATCAATTATTGGAGTTATATTTACATCCCCAAAATAATTAATATTAAGAGTTCCATTCACATCCAATTCTTGAACAACTGATTGATTACCATTTTGTCCAATCAATAAATCATTTCTTAACCAAAAATTAACAAATGTATTCGAATTAATATTATTTTCATCAAGTGCAATAGATGCGTTAATATTTGTGAACTCATTAGTTATTGGTTTATCCGGAAGATTATTTTCTTGTTCAATTAAATAATCTGTGTTTGCTAAATCGATTAATTGAACACCTCCTGTGCTTCCTCCAATAGCATAAACAATTTGAAGTATAGGTGATGTTTCAGTTAACTTAACCACATTATAATCCTGTGAATTAACCATAATATTCTTTGAGCCATCAATAGTAACAACTTGTGCATTATAATCAAGCACAACTGGTGCTACAAAATACCCTGACATGATGTTCTTTGTAATTGATAACATACTATTATTAAATCCAAAATTTGCATCAAACATAAATCTAAAATAAATATCTGATCCAATTAAATTATAGTCAACAAGTATATTTTTATCACGAAGAGAACCATCAACAGAAGTGTTACCTAAGAAATATTCAATTCCAGGTGCATTTTGATATTCATATTTGATTCCAACATCTTTAAGTGGATTACCTAAATTATTATAAACAAAGAAATTAAGATCGTTCTCTCCTGCATAAATATTATTATTTCCAGATAAATCACTAGTTTCTATTTGAACAACATAATCAGTACCAAGAACATAAGCATATACAGGAATATTCACTGTTGCAAAGTTATTGATTATATTTGTTTTCATTTTTGGAACAACTGAAGGTACAGTTTCAAAGAAGTTCTTTGCATGGAACACTGAATTTAAATCAAATAAATATCCTCTAAATGAATTAACATCTGATATTAAGATATTTATATCATTATTCGTTGGTCTTGAGATTACTTGATTCTTATCTTTAAATATATATGAATTATATATTAAATTACCTTTTGTATATTCACTTTCTTCTTTAATATTTCCTGATTTGTTTTGATTTTTCAAATGTAAGAATCTTAAATCATATCTATAATTTTTATTAATTTCTAAATAATAATCAGTACCATTCTTAACAAGTTCAGTTCCATTCATATCCTTTAGAGCCCAAGTTAATATATAATCTGTATTTGAAAATGGAACTTGAAATTTATTTGTTTTAGCATAGAAATAACCATTTGGAACTATTGACCAATTATTATATCCAGTAAATGTTGGTTCTAAATAAAATAATGGGTCATCATAAGATAATGCTCTATAGCTTACTAAATAATCTGTAGTTGGAGCAATATCTCCTTTAAACTTAATATTAACTGAAAATTCAATTTGATCAACATTTGAATCTGTAAAATCTATATCTATCCATTTCTCTCCAGGGCTAGCCCATGAATAATTGTGATCAACTGGATAATTTAAATTAAAGTAACTACTATTCCAATCAACTAACTCTCCTTGGAAAGCAAACCCTAATCTTTCATCTACATTTTGAGCAGTATAGTATGCTCCAAGTAAAACAATAGAATCATCATCTATTATTTTCTTAATTCCAGATCTAATATGTGCGTATGCTAAATTTTTATTTGCAAGACAAGATGAGTACTTAAACTTTAATTTATATTCATCAGTAAGTGTATTATTATTAAAATCAATATTTGGAACAAGATTAGATCCTGATTCATCATAAAACCCAAGGAATTCAACTTTTGCTTTTGAACAAGCAGAAAGTGAAGTTAAATTTATTACTTTATATGTTTCTTGACCAGGATAGATAATAATAATTTCAGTTTGATATGATGCATACCCTATTGCTCTAACTATTGCATAAACTTGAGAAGTATTTGTTGTAAATATATATTGTCTATTGTGATCAGGTAATTCATTAACCACGAAATCAGTAATTAAATCATTACTTGATGGACTAAAAAAATTAATATCATAGTTTTCTGGTGTGACTTTTAAGTTTAATATTCTTGGAATATTTGTAAGTGGTACATTAAGTTGTAAAAATTTATTTGCATCTAATTGCTTTTCAGAAGAGGTTCCTTGCAAGTTATCAAATGGTTGAATAGCATATGCATAATACTTCTTTCCTGATCTCATTAATGGAAAGTTTACGTCTCCAGATGCATTAGTTATCTTTGGAGTTGGATTTATTAATATATCTCCTCCGCTATTCTTCTTAAATAAATAAACACTAGTATTTGCTATATTATTGGAACCAGAAGTTACGTTAACTCCAACAGTTCCTGAATTAAGTGCAGAAGAATATTCTAATAAGATTACTATATTCTTATCAATACCATTTAAATCATATGGATCTGGTTGTATATACCCATTTTTTTCTGTGTTTGTTATAATTATTCTATAATTATAAGTATCAAGCACATTAAAGATTGTATGATTCTTGTCTATGCTTGTTTTTCCAAGATATTTGTAAGTTGCATTTGTATCTTTTATCTTACCCCATAAAGCAATGTCTCCATTAACAAGAGCATTACTATTCATATCCTTTAAGGTTACATCAATGTAGCCCATCTTACCTAAGATACATGTTCCATCTGGTAAGAAAGTTAAATAAGGTTTAAGTATAGGATTATTACAATCAATCTTATTTTTATCACACAATGGTGCGTATAATGGTTTTGAACAATTAAAATCATTTATGTTTTGTGTAGTTAATAATGTGTATTCAACAGATGTTGTGTTATTAATTGTAATTGTTAAGGGACTAGTCTTTGGTAAAAATAAATAACCAATTGCATCAACACTAGTTAAATAAGTTCCTGGTGTTAAATCAAATAAAAACTTACCATAAACATCTGAGTTACCTGTTTTTAAAACAAATTCAGATTCATCTATTGTTGTTGCTGATGAATCTGTTGCATAAACCTTAATTAATCCATTCTGTATACTATTTCCTGAAAGATTTTTTAACTTAACATTTAATTGTCCTTTTTCAGATAATACTTTGGTTAAATTTATTTTGTCATCTGCAGGAACAACAACGTTTGATATTTGTGCATAGTTGTCAGAAGTAACACTTGCTCTTAATTCACCACATCCAGCAACCTGAGTAACAGTTACCTTACCACTTGTAACATATTTAAAACTTGGATTTGGTGTTTTTCCTGGTTTTGAACAAGTAAAGGTTACAGATAATGGACTTAATATTAAAAGAGTTGAATTTTCTACAAATGATATAGTTCTTATTTTTTCTTCATTATCTCCAGAAAACAATAATTCTTCAGTATTAATTTCTAGAACAATTTCTTTTGATAATTCATTTTTATTTAATTTAAAATCAATAGTTTTTGTAAGATACATATTCTTTGATGCAAGAAGTTTAATATCTGACTTAGATTTCGCCTTAAAATCTTCAAACCTTGCATCTCCAAATGCATCAGTTTCAGATGAAACTAAATTTTTATCTTTTACAATAAGTAAAACATTAACTCCTGATAAATCAGATCCGCTTGAATCAGTAACATGAACACCTATATTCCACACCTTTGCGTGTGGCATAAGTAACCAAATTAAAAGTAAGAGAATAATAATTAATAATATTATAAATAATATAAAACTAGGAAATACTTTATCAATCTTATCAGTTACTTTTGTAAGGCCAACAGACTCAATGAAATCATAATATTTATCTTCACAAGCAAAGTATGCTTTCTTGAAAATATTTATTTTTTCTCCTTTCTTCTTAGAAACAGGAGTAATATTCTTTGAAACTTTTGGTAAATCTTTTTTAGCTTCTTCTATCTTTTTTTCTTCTTTAATTTCTGCTTTATTTTGTGCTTTAACTGATTGAGAAAGCTCTTTAAGTATTTTTTCTTTATCAGCTTTAACTTTTGCAACTTCTTTTGAGCCTAGTGCATCATCTCTAAAGCTATTATCTTTAAATTTATTAACTACTTGATTAGCAGTATTTTTTGAATATCCTTCAGCAAGTATAGCTGCCTTTACTTCATCACGAGTTAAGTTCTTTGTTTTATTAGATAGAGTACTAGCTAGAAAGTCTACTTCCTTTTTATTTGATTTAAATATATTTTTTATTTTTTGGAGTATACTCATATTTATTCCTTATTAAATATAATTACCATTGTTTGAATATTGGTGTAAAC
>JBAWVI010000056.1:0-6244 GCA_037147375.1 archaeon
TTGTATTTTGGAGATCCTTTTCCCCTTCTTTGTAATTTAAGTCTTCTTCCCATATTATATCAACTTTAATTTATATGATACCAAGCTTGTTTGCAACATCTTGTGCACTACTTGTTTTTGCAAGAGTAACAAATGCTTTCTTTCTATTCTTTGTGTCAAATAATAAATTTACTTTTGAAACCTTAACATTATACATTTTTTCTGCTGCATCTTTTATTTGAGCTTTTGTTGCTTTCTTTGCAACAACGAATGTTAGGCGGTTTTCTCTTGTAATTAAATCAACTGCTTTTTCAGTAATGATTGGATACTCTATTATTTCATAATATTCTACCTTCTTAACTGGTTTTGCAGTTTTGAATTTTGCAGTTTTAATTTTTATGTTCTTTCCCATATGGTTTTCACCTAACTAAATCTCTCTTGAAGTTTCTTGATTGCATCTTCTGAGAAGATTGCAAGTCTTCCAGCGTGTGTTCCTGGTGCTAATTCCTTAACAGAAACAAACTTTGCATTAGTTACATCAACACCTTCAAGATTTGTAAATGCTTTATAGTTCTTAGAATCTCCAAGTATGAATAAGATACTCTTTCTTTTCTTGTATCTTCTTCCTCTCATCTTTCCTTTACCAGCTCTCTCTGTTTTAGAGTCTTTTGCTTTTTCAATGTTTTCTGATAAGCCTATTTTTTCAAGGAATGAATAAACATCTTTTGTTTTTTCTAAGTTTTCTATGTTTTGTTCAATAATTATTGGTAATTTAATTCCTTCAGGAATCATACTTCCTCTTGTTATAACTAGTGCTGGATTAGCTGTTGCACCAATAGCTGAGAGAATAGCTTTTGTTCTTTCCTTAGAATTTATTTTCTTAATTAGTATTTTTGCAATCTTTGGTGGGTGTGCTGAAGGACCTCCTACAGCATGTGAAACACCAGCAACACGACCAGCCATTAAAACTCTTCTATTCTTAAGTCTTGGAAGTCTAGCATGTCCTGTGTTAATGCTTTTGTTCATTGGAGAACCATATTTTCTTGAACCATTATAATATGCTGTATTAAGTCTGTTTGAGTATGGAGAAACACCTTTTGGTTGGTAGTCTCTACTTTGACTTGAAATTACAGCTTTCTTAATAAGGTCTGGTCTATAAGATTCTTCAAAGAAGCTTGGGATTTCAATTTCCTTTACAACTTTCCCTTCAAGATTATAAACATTTGTTTTCATGTTAATTCCTACTTATTAAATTTAAATTATTTTGCGATGTAACTTACATCCACAACTTCTATCATTTTCCTTGTTGGTCTTATTGCGTTTCTTAAAGCCATTATTCTTTTAGCTGGGCCTGGAACAGTCCCTGCAATAAGCACATAATTGTTTTTTACAACACCATAATTTTCAAATCCACCTTTTCTATTAACTTTGGTTGGATCTGTTTCTATAGAAATTAGTTTCTTATTGAATGTTGTTCTGTTATGGAATCCATGTTGACCAGCTCTTGCTACAGTAAACATTACGGTTGCAGGATGCCATGGACCAATTGAACCAACATGTCTTTGGTGTTGTTGTGTTTTTGGTCTTTGTATTTTAATACCAAATCTTTTTACAGGTCCAGTATAACCGTGACCCTTTGTAACAGATTTAACATCTAGATAAGTATCTGGTTTTGTCATTTCACTAATTAATATTGATTTATTATATTTTTCTTTTAAATAGTTAATTTTTTCATCAAATGTTCCTGATAAAATAATTTCAAGAATTGCTGGCTTCTTTTGACCAGTTGTTGTGGATTTTAAATCAAGAGCGCATAATAGAACTAAGTCATCTGCTTGAGATTTCTTTTTTAATAAGTCTTCAACAGGATTTGTTTTTTCTTTTGATTTATTACCTGTGATTCTCTTAGAAAGAAGATGATCGCGAACTAAAAACTCGTAAACTGATTTTTTTCCAGAAATAGAAGAATTTTCTTTATATAATCTTGCTCCAACAACCTTGAGGCTCGGAGTTTCAATAATAGAAACAGGGATTGCAACTTCTTGCCCATAGCTTGAGGAATTCTTATGTGCGTCCTTTGCTATGATGTGGGTCATTCCAACCTTCACTCCATAATAACAAAGAGGCTTACATTCCTTTTGAGCTGAGAAATCTCCAAAGGTATTAAACTTTGGGACAATATCCTTTGCTTTAACTCTTGGATAAAACGCCATTGAACCATTTCTTGGTTTTGTTCCGCTTGCCATAAATTACACACTTTTTTATTTTTAATTTTTGGGACTAATAGCATACTTGCTGTAGGCCTCAAAAAACAATCCTATTTTTGTTTTTAAAAAAACATATAACACAATTGCTTTGTATTTATATGTTAACCAATTTTTTATAAAATGGTTAATAATGTACTACTGTTAACATGCAGTGTACAAAGCTTAAATATTTTCAAATTATATAATAATTGTTAGGAAATATTTATAAAGGGTTTGGTTTTTTTCTCATAATCTGGGAAGAAAAACGTACCAAAAATATGAATTAGATAAATCCAAGCTCCAATTATAAAAATAAGTTATCTGCTTCCTTATTTTATATATTTTGACGTGAATTGAGCCCAGCTCTTACTCCCTTTTCAAATTGTCTTCTTCTGTGTCTTCTTATATAATACCCAATTATTAATAAAACTATGATTATTAGAACAATTAAACCTACTGTTCCTGAAACTGTACTAAAGGTAAAAAATGCTGTTAATCCTTTCCTTTTATTGTCAGCTGCAAAGTAAGTTACAGAATCACTTTCAATTAATTTACCTGATTGCCTATCAATTACATTAAAAGCAACTGAATCAGTGTCTTTTAGCTTAGTCTTTGTAACTATCCTATATTCAATTGTTTTATTGCTATCAGCATCTATTGTAAATAACTTTTCTCCATCAATCACTGTGTTTTCATCTACCTTGAATAAGATTTCAAGGTCCTTTGAAAAAGAACTATTGTTCTTTAATGTTATTTTTAGATTATATGCGTTCTCAAAATCATTTATAATAATTAAACTTTTACTTGTAACTTCTATATCTGAAAGAATAGGAGTTAAGTCAATTGTAACTTGAGTTTTTGAAACAAGTACATTTGATTCATATAATTCAAAATAAGCATTATACTTAGTTTTTATTTCGTTTTCTGGAATAACTATCCCAAAGTAAATAGTTTTTGTTTGATTGCTTCCAATAGTAAATCTATCTTTACTTCTAGTTTGAGAATCAACTAAGTCTATGTTCATTATGCTATCATTTTCATAGATCTTCCAAGTATCTGGAAGTCCAGCAAGCTTTAGAGTTACGTTCTTTTCTGTATTGTAGGTGTTAAGTATAGATACATTAGTTAAAGATCTGTTATTTATAGGTGTAATCACAGAAGGTGATGATGTAATCATTATTTTCTTATCAGATGACGTAGATGAGGTTAATTTAGTAGTGTATATCTTCTCTTGGCATCCATTTAGTTTAATGTTATAAATCACGTATGTTGGATTATTAAAATTACTTAAGGTTAAGGCTCTTGTAAAATCATCATATCCATCAAGATAGATTACTGATGGATCAACAACAGCACCATAAGCAGACATGCTTATTGTTCCACCCTTTAGAGATTGGTTATTAAAAGTTAAATATAAGGATTCTCTTGCATTTGCTATGTTTTGAGTTGCTGGATAATCTATTTCAAAATCACAAGCTCCTGCTTGGAAATTAATATTATCTTTAGTTGTAATTGTTCCTAGTGTTGTTTTTGTATACTCACAAGTATCTCCATTTACAAACTTACCTTTAACTTGAAGATTTGCAGAACCATCTCCTGTTACTCCAACTCTTATATCTTTAATTGAATTTGGTTTAATTATTGTTGCTTTATCAATAACATTTACGTTAAGTCCATTCTTGTTTAAAACAATTACATCATTCATTCCAAATTCTTTATTTGTATTGTTTTGGATTGTTATGCTGTTTTCTCCTTGAACTACTTTTTTATCTTGAACTATGATGTTTGAACAAGTGTCTGTTGAATCAAGAACGTTTATTGTAAAATAAGATTTTATATCTGAATAAGTACAACTAATTCCATTATCAAATCTTCCAAGAACTGAAACACTACCTCTTGAAGAGGTTGTTGCGTTTATTAAGAATGTTTTAAGATTAAAATTTAGAGATGTTTGTGAATTAGCATTGATTGCATAATTCATTGTGTTCTTTACAATATCTGCAAATTGAGAGTTATCAGAAATACTAACTTCATTAATATTGAATTTATTATTTGATTTGTTTGAGATATAAAATCCATTTGCATTTGTGTAATCTTTACTTGTATTTTCTTTTTGAGAAATGTTTGAGGTGTATATTTTAATATTTGAACATTCGCTAGATGTGTTATTATTAGAATTATCATTTATTCTTACAGGGAGATTAACTGTTTTCTTACAGTGCTTATCTTCATGTCCTGATCTTTCCATATATCCATTAATTGTAAGAGCTACATCTTCAGTAAGATAATTATCAACTTCTTCGGTTTCTAGTCTTACTTTTATTTTACCTGTACTATCTCTATGAACTGATGAAGGTTCATATGTAACGTCTGCGCTTATGTGATCAGTATCTTTAATGCTTGTGCTTTCAATAACATAATCATAATCATTAGAATTGTTTTCGATTTCAATTTCTTTTGTTTGTGTATCATTTTCATTCATAGTTATACTTGTATTATTAAATGAAATATCAGAACAATCAGCATTACTTGTGTTATCTTGATCTTCTATATGATAATAAACTGTATATTGCTTTGTGCAAGTAAGAGTATCATATCTTGCAGCAACAGTTACATCAAATGAACCTGTAAAATCAGAATCAACAGTGCTTGCAGTCATGTCTATGTTTGCAGATCTAGTTCCATAACTTCCTATTGTGTATGGATAATCAATATTATCTATATCTAAATTCTCTGGGTTTGTTGTAGTTACTGAAGTTACAGTTAATTCTTCATTAACTGTATTAATCATATATAAATAATAATTAGTAGAATCATCTTCTTGTAAATAAATATCTCCTTGACCAGATAAATAGAAATCATCACAAGTTATAGTTGTTGGGTTTGTGTTTCCGTTTCCATTATTATTCCCGTTTCCTGGAGTTGTTCCTGAACTATAAACATATGCAACATCATTTGCAAGCGGATTACCAGAAAGGTCTACAACATTTAATTCTATCTTATATCCTAAATAATCTGCATCAAAATAAAATAAGTTATTATAAACATAGTTGTATGGGTTTGCAGAATAAAGATATACTGGGCTTGTTGGAACTGACATAACTTGAGTCATATAACCAGCTGGACTTATTCCATAGATTACTGGAGAAATATATACTTGTTGATTGCCAGAAAAACCATATCCAGTTAATTGATAAGAAAAATCTACATTATCAAAATAGTTTGCATATTGTACATTTAAAAACGGAGTATATGAATCACTTCTTACATATGCATAATCTACATCAACATAGTAAGCTTGTACACTCCCAATAATAAATATCATTGCTATAGCAATAAAACCAAATAGTATATTTTTCTTAATCATATTAAATTCCTTTTTTTAAAATATAAAAAATTAGATAAGATAAATTTATCTTATCCAACTAAAAGATAAATTTGTTGTTGCATCTGAATAACTTACTGAATTGTATCCGTAACCATATCCTGAACCGTAATATCCAGTCCCATAATATCCTGTTCCGTAGTAGTTATCATATCCTGAATAATAGTTATTGTATCCATTGTAATAAGTTGGATAAACTGTTGCATAAGTTGGAACATAATTGTATGTTGTGTATGTTGGATAACCATAACCAATCATTCCTGTGTAAGGGTTAATGTACCCACCGTATGCATAACCACCATATGCTGGATAACCATATCCAACGTATGAATAGGAGATATCTGTTACATCAAAATCCTCTGCACTAACACCTATACCTAAAAATAAAAGTGATGCAAGGACTACAGAAATTAAAATTATTTTAGAGTTCATAAATCATTTCCTCCTTTAAGCTTGTTTAATATATATTTAATTAAACAAATAGTTTATAAAGGTTTTTAATTCCTTAAAGTTACATAATTAAGCTAATATATAATATAGAGAGATAAACTTTAAAACTAAACTGATTACATATATTATAACTATTTAAAGGAAAAATAAATATGGTTGAAGAACAAACTGGATCTATTCAAGA
>JBAWVI010000057.1:0-6187 GCA_037147375.1 archaeon
TAATGCTTGATGATTGGCATCCAGATATTTATAATTTTATTGATTCAAAAACAAAGAGTGGTGTTTTGGAACATGCAAACATTTCTATAAAAGTTTCAGATTCATTTATGGAAGCAGTCAAGAATAATGAAAATTGGAATTTTGAATTTCCAGATTATGAAAATCCAACCTATAAAGATATATATAATGAAGAATGGGATGGAGATTTAAAAGCTTGGAAAGAAAAAGGATATCCTGCAAAAGTTTATGGAACTGTAAAAGCAAAAGATATGTGGCTTAAAATAATTACATCTGCTTGGAAAAGCGCAGAGCCTGGAATTGTTTTTATGGAGAGATATAATAAATTAAGTAATAGTTATTATTATAATAAAATAGTTGCAACAAACCCTTGCGGTGAGCAAGGTCTTCCTGCATGGGGTGTTTGTAATTTAGGACACCTATATCTTGCTTCATTTGCAGATAAGATAGGAGTAGATGATATAGGTCCAGTCTATGAACTTAATTGGGAAAAACTTAAAAAATCAGCAAGAGTGTTAACAAGATTTTTAGATAACGTTATTGATTTAACACCATACTTCTTTGAAGAAAATGAAAGATTACAAAAAGCAGAAAGAAGAATTGGTGGAGGAACTTTAGGACTTGCAGAATTATTAATTAGACTTAGAGTTAAATATGGAACCCCAGAAAGTTTAAAGCTTATTGATAAAATCTATGAAACAATAACAAGTGAAATGTATTTAACTTCATCTTTACTTGCTGAAGAAAAAGGATTCTTCCCTAAATTTGATAAAGAAAAATATTTAAATGGTAAGTTTGTTAGAGAATTACCAAAAGAAGTTCTAGAAAAAATTAAAGAAAAAGGAATGAGAAATGTAACTCTTGTAACTCAAGCACCAACAGGATCAACTGGAACTATGCTTGGAACATCAACAGGAATAGAACCTTATTTTGCATTTAAATTTTATAGACAATCAAGACTTGGTTTCCATGAAGTAAATATTCCTTTAGCACAAGATTATGAAAAAGATGGAGTTCTTCCTGATTTTTTTGTATCTGCAATGGATTTAAGTCCTGATGATCACATTAAAGTTCAAGCATCAATACAGAAATGGACAGATTCATCAATTAGTAAGACTGCAAATGTTCCTGCAAATTTCACAATTGAACAAACAGGAGAATTATATCTTAAAGCATATGATCTTGGTTGTAAAGGAGTAACAATCTATCGTGATTCATCAAGAGATGAACAAGTTCTTTCAACAGATAAAAATCAAGAAAAAAGAAATGAAGATTCAACAAAGAAACAACAAGATGCAAAGCTTAAGAAAGGAAATCCGCAAGAAAAAGAAAAAGTTCCAGATAAAGATGTAACTTATGGAGCAGATGCAGGAAATACTTGTCCTAACTGCAAGACTGGAATTATGATTAAGATTGGTGGATGCACAGAATGTTCACAAGGATGTGGATTTAAAGGTTCTTGTGATCTTAAAACATAAATTTGGGATTTAATATGATTAAAGTAAAAAGATTAACAGAAAGCGCTAAGCTTCCAGAAAAAGCACATGAAACAGATGCTGGATTTGATTTATTTTCAGATATTGATTTAATTATTCCTCCAAAATCAAGAGGAACAATATCAACTGGAATTACTATGATTCTTCCAGAAATACCATACCCTACTTTTAATACTTATTTGAGAATCGCCCCTAGAAGTGGACTTGCTGCAAAGAAAGGAATAGATGTTTTTGCAGGAGTAATTGATTTAGAATATAGAGGAGAACTTCTTGTTTGTCTTTTCAATTCAAGCGATGAGCCTTTCGAAGTTAAGAAAGGAGATAAGATTGCTCAAATAATTCCAACAATAATTTTAAATGATAAAATTCAAGAAGTAAGTGAGATAGATGAAACAGAAAGAGGAGCAAAAGGTTTTGGCTCATCTGGTAAATGATTTATTTCTTGTTATATTTGTTGGACACTTAAATTCTAATATTTAATAACTTAGTTTTTATTACTTTTATTGATTTTAATCATAAATAAACCCATTTTTAAGCCTAATTTACCATATATTATATATATATATTAAACTTAGAAATCAAGTTAAATGAGGTGTATAAATTATGGAAAGAGTTCCAACAGGAGTAAAGGGTTTTGATGAATTAATCCAAGGAGGAGTTCCCAAAGGTTCAACTATTCTAGTATCAGGAGGAACTGGTTCTGGAAAAACAATTTTTGCAACAACTTTTATTTATGAGGGTGCAAGAAAGTTTGGAGAACCAGGTTTATTAGTTACTGTTGAAGATAACTTAAGAAACTTTGTTTGGAATATGGAAAATTTTGGATGGGATATCAAATCTCTTGAAGAAAATAATTTAATGAAAATATACAGGATGCATATTGATCCTAGAAAACCAGTAGAACCACAAATAGATAAAGAATTAGATATAATCACATCAATGGTTAAAGATCTTGGAGCAGTTAGACTTGCTGTTGATTCAACAACTGCATTCGGTGCTTGGATGTCTGATATTGGAAAGCTTAGAAATCTTTTATTTAGATTTTCAGATACTTTAAAAGATTTAAATTGTACAACAGTTCTTACTGCAGAAACAAATGGAAAAGATTTCTCCGCATATGGTGTTGAGGAATTTGTTGTTGATGGAATTTTTATGATGTACTTTATTCCTCCAAACAGATCAATGTTTGTTAGAAAATTAAGAGGAACAAGACATTCATTAACAGTTCATCCATGTCAGATTACATCTACAGGAATAGAAGTAAATAGTAAAGACGAAATCATGTGGTCAGCAATAAAGCAATATTAGAATTAGTTTTTTTGTTTAAGGAATTTAATTTAATTCCTTAAGCAATTCCTTTATCTGATTGTGTTTTTCCTTTCTTTTTTTCTTCTTTTTTCTCTTTTTCAATTTCCATAATCTTATCTATTGCATTATTGAAATCTTCTTTTGTTATTCTAATCTCTGATTTATCTTTTTTATGTTCTTCAATGATTGCTCTTCTTATTGCCATCATCCCAGCTTCTCTTGCAATTGCTTCAATATCAGCCCCACTTGTGCCTTCTGTTCTTTTTGCAAGCTCTTTTGGAGTAATTTTATTATCTATTTTCATTTTCTTTAAATAAACTTCAAATATTTTTTCTCTAGAATTAATGTCTGGAAGAGGAATGTACATTTTAATATCAAATCTTCCTGGTCTTAGGAATGCTTGATCAATAATATCAACCCTATTTGTTGCTCCAATAATTACAATATCTTTTAGATTAGATATTCCATCCATCTCAGTTAATATTTGTGCAACTACATTATTTTGTACACCGCTTGACATGTCGTTACTTGTTCTTGTGCTTGTTATTGCATCAATTTCATCAAAAAATATTATTGATGGAGCAAGCTGTCTTGCTTTTTTAAATAATTCTCTAATCTTCTTTTCTGATTCTCCAACCCACTTATTAAAAACCTCCGGACCTTTAACTGAAATAAAATTTGCATTTGATTCTGTAGCAACAGCTTTTGCAAGGAATGTTTTTCCTGTTCCTGGAGGACCATAAAGAAGTATTCCTTTTGGAGCATCAATCCCAACTTCTTTAAATAAATTTTTATGTTTTAGTGGCCATTCAATCATTTCTTTTAATTGTTGTTTTTGTTCTTCAAGTCCACCTATGTCAGTCCAATAAACGTTTGGTATTTGAACCATTACCTCTCTAATTGCACTTGGTTCAACAACATTTAATGCATCAAGAAAATCTTCATGAGTAATTACAAGCTCATCAAGTAATTCTCTAGATAGATGTTTGCTTGATTCTTTACTAATCTTTGGCATTAATCTTTTAATTGCTTTAAGTGCAGCTTCTTTACATAATGCATTTAAGTCTGCTCCTGAAAAACCATTTGTTAAATCTACAATTTCATTTAAGTTTACATTTACAAGAGGCATACCTCTAATATGCACTTGCAATATTTCTGTTCTTCCTAATCTATCAGGAATACTTATTTCAAGTTCTCTATCAAATCTTCCAGGTCTTCTAAGTGCTGGATCAACTGCTTCTGGTATGTTTGTTGCACCAATTACAACAACATCTCCACGATTACTCATTCCATCCATTAATGTTAAAAGTTGAGCAACAATTCTTTTTTCAGTTTCACCATGAATGTTTTCTCTTCTTGGTGCGATTGCATCAATTTCATCAATAAAAATAATTGCTGGTGCTTTTTCTTCTGCTTCTTTAAATATATTTCTTAAATTTTCTTCAGATTTTCCATAAACTCCAGAAACTATTTCTGGTCCATTAATTGTTGTAAAGTAAGCATCTGTTTCCCCAGCTACTGCTTTTGCTAATAGTGTTTTTCCTGTTCCTGGAGGCCCATAAAGAAGAACTCCTTTAGGTGGAGAAATTCCAAGTTTTTTAAATATTTCTGGTCTTTTAATTGGTAACTCAACCATTTCTCTAATTGCTTCTATTTCTTTTTTAAGTCCACCAACATCATCATAAGTTATGCTTATCTTATGTGCTTGTTCAGGTTCTTCAGAAACAACAAGCTTTGTGTCTTCTATTATTCTTACTGCACCTTTAGGAATTGTTTTAGTAACTATTAATTGTAAATCCCTATAACCATCAGCTGTAAGAATTGGTAAACCAGGTATTTTAATCATATTATTTTCAATAATATTCTGATTAATTATTTTATCTTTAATATACCCAATAATATCTTGACTTAATTTTATTTTTTTATCTTTATCAATAACTGGTGAAAGATTAACTGTATTTGCTGCAAGAGGAATTACTTTTTCAATATAAATATCTTCATCTATTCCTGCACCTATATTATATCTAATTAGTCCATCAATTCTAATTATGTTAAGCCCAGTATCTTCTATATTTCCTTTAATTGCATAAACTATAGCTGATTTAGTTCCATCAATCTTTAAAGTATCTCCTGCTGATAGCTTAAGCTTATCAAAAACAATTGGATCTATCTTTGCAATACCTTTTCCAACATCTTTGATGTCATTTTCCTTAACAGTAAGAATTATTTTTTCTGTCATAATAATTTACTCAACCTAGTGTCCAACAAATATAACAAATAACTATTCATTTGATATTTGTTGCACCTAATAGAATAAGGTAGTATAGAATTAAAAGGTTTTTGGAAAAAGTTTATAAAATTTATCTTAAAATTAGTTATTCAGCTTTCTTTTTTGTAATCTTTTTTTCTATTATTTTTGGTGTTTTTATTGGTTTTGCAACTTTTATTTTCTCTTTCTTTGCTTCTTCTTTTTGTTTTGCTTTATCTTCTTTTTCTGCAACTTTCTTTTCCTTTGCTTGTGCCTTTTCTTCTCTTACTGCCTTTCTCTCTTCTATTTCCTTTCTTAGTGCTTCTTTTGTTATGCAGTTTGGATTAAGACACATTTCAAAATTAAGTCCTCTCTTTCCAGTCATTTGTATCATTGGTGCTTTACATTCTGGACATTCTTTATTTAATGGAGCTGCTTTTTTATTTTGAGGGAGAGGATATGTTGTTCTACATTTAGGAAATCCAGAGCATCCAACAAATTGTTTTCCGCTTGCACCTCCATATCTAATTACAAGATCTTTACTACAATTAGGGCATTTCCCAAGATATGAAGATGTATGTATTCCACCTTTAAGTTCTTTAGCAATATCGTCCTTTTCTTTAAGAAGAATATCAATAATTGTTTTTATAATATCTCTAGTTTCTCCTACAACTTTATCCTTATCTTTTTTTCCTGCTGCAACTTCATCCATTTCAATTTCTGTGTTTGCGGTTAAAGCTGGATTAGTAATTTTTTCACAATGCTTGTTAAGTACTGAGCAAACAGCGATTGCAATATCTGTAGGAGATATGCTTTTTGTTCCTTCAATATAATTTCTATCCTTTAGCTTTTGAATAATAGCTGGCCTAGTTGATTTAGTTCCTAGATTTTGTTCTTCCATAAGCTTGATTAGTCCACCCTCACTATATTGAGCAGGAGGTGTTGTTTCTTTCTTATCTAAAAACATTTCATCTATATTAACTATATCTCCCTTTGCAAGTGTTGGAAGAATAACTTCATTTAATTTAGAATAATAATATATTTTTTTCCACCCAGCTTCAATAATTCTTTGTCCAGAAACTGAAAAAGGTTCTTTTTCAACATCAATAACTGCAGA
>JBAWVI010000058.1:0-6148 GCA_037147375.1 archaeon
AAGACAAGGGATTGAACCTAATAAAAAGAAAATGCTTATAAAAAGATTTACTCTTAATATACATACTAATTATAGTAAATTAGATATAAATTTGTACAAATATAAAATTAAGAAAAAAATGTGGTATTTATGAAATGGAGTAAGGAAACTATAATATCTTTAATAATCGTATTATTATTCGTTGGATCAATATTTGGAATGGCTATTGGAAGTGGAGATAGATCTAACATAAACAATAACACAACAGACACAAACACAGTTACTAATCTAGATGAAAATAAACCAACTGAATTCTTTACTGCATACATAGATTCAAATGTCTTGGATTTATATCCACAAATCATAGTTGTTGGAACCACAACCGTTTATGATGAATCAACAATTGACACAAGATTAAAACAAATTAGTGGAGTTAAAAAGAATACTATAAGCTTTCAAAGAGGAACTGATCAAAACATAATAACAATGATTAAAATATTAATTGATGCAGATAAAAAAACAGAAATTATTGCAAGTATTGATAAAATTGAATTTTTATCAACTCCAGGAGTATATCAAAGTGCATTGCTTTCAATGCCTAAAGGAAAGATTACTTTATCAGGAGACAACAATACAACTAAAGAATATGAGTTTACTGATAGTAAAGTAGATGGAATGGTTGGAACACTTACTGAAAAAGGAGATGAGCTTAAAGCACAAATCCAAATTATTTTCCAAGGAGAAACTCCAATTAGATTCCTTGCAATTGAATCACAAAATCTATCCACAAATACACAAATAATGATGACAACAAAAAATATTGCTATTAAAGAATGGAATTCAGAAATTAGATTTTATGCAAATTCACCAATAACTAAAGAATTTGATGAAAATGAAATGAAAATCATTCTTGGAGATGAAAACATAGGATTTGGGAGAAGTGTTGAAGGTTCACTTAGTTTTATACTAAAAGACAATAATATGTTTTTAGATGTTAATACTTACCTTTCTGAAATAAGAGATGAAAATGAAAGTGTTATAAGTAATCTTACACTTGATGAAAATCTTGGTACTATTGAATTTAAAGAAACACTTAAACTAGATAAGTATAATTTAATTAAAAGTAAATTACTTGAGTTTGGAGTTAATAATACAAAAATCACAAGTGAACCAAGTAACATTTATAGAATTGATTATAGTAAAGACCAAATTGATTTAGATTTAATTAAAAGTAAATTAGTTGCTGGTGGATTAGTTTTTAAGGAAGCAGAGAAGAATGCAACCTTTGATGTTTCTCAAGTTGAATACCAAGGTAAAATATACGCATACGATGCAAATACAACAACAGCTTGGTTATTATACCCAAGTGACTTAAACAAAACAAGTGTAGATTTAATTTTACAAGGATATTATTCTAGAAATAAGCTTTGGTATATAACTTTACAAGAAAAAAGAGAATAAGTTCTCTTTTTCTTATTTTATTTTTTATTTGCAAGTTCAATTGCTTCTGCAATATCCCCTTTAGTTTCTATAAGAAGTTTTTTTGCTTTATCTCTTGAAGTGTTTGCACTTTCTGAGACCATTATAATATCTTCTTCTGGAATTTCATTTCCTTTTTCTTCAGAAACGTCTCCAGCTATCTGAAAGCTTTTATTTCCCTGCATGTTTATTTCAGTAACTGACGGATTATTTATTATAATTTTACCTTTATCAGTTTCAATTATTACTCTTTTTGCTTCAATTTCTTTATTTTCAATACCCATTTGCTTCATCATAGCATTTATTCTTCTTGGGTCAAGTCCATTCATTCCTGGAATCATAATTATTTCTCCTTTAAATATTAAATAACTATAAATAATATGTGTGGAAAGTTATAAAAAGGATTTAGACTACATAAAATAAAGGTTTATAATCCTTAGTATATAATATATTTAAATTTAAATAATAAATCAAACAAGATTAGATATGCAAAATGGACTTCCAAGCAACTTTGAATCAATTGAAAAACAATTAAATATTAAGATTCCAGAAGAGGATAAGGAATATTTAAATGCTTTTTTAAAGAAAAAATCATTCCATATTGTAAATAAAAGAATTACTTATCCAAAGATTGAGGACATTAAGTACATTATTGAGAAGCTTGAAGCTGAAATTAAGGAATTAAAGTCTACAAGTGATTTTTGGAAGAAAGAAAAGAACACAGCTGAGAAGTATCATAAGCTCTTACCAATTAACATGGTTTTTAATAAAAACTATTGGAGACATAATGTTAAGAAACTAATTAATAAAAAGTACAAGCAAGATATAATTGATGCTAAGCTTAGTGATAAGATCTTACTTGATCCAGAATACAAGAATCTTTTTGAAACTTTCCTTGTGGATCCTGATTACAGAAGAAAATTAAGAGACACAGTAAACAACTCAATTATATACAAGAACAACAAGATTGGGGATTACAGTATAAGAAAACAAGAATTCAAGAAAACAAGCGCAGAGTTTAAGGTTAAGCAAGTAGAAGATCAGATTAAAGATGTAGAACATAAACTAAATATTTATGATAAGGTATATGAATATCTAAAGAAATATAATTAATAAAAACCAATTCTTAGTTTTAAAAATATTTATATTCTCTTCTGTTTCTAATATATTATATAGATACTTGAGCTGATACAAATATATGATACAGGATAAATGGACTAAGGATCTTGAAAAAGAAATAATTAATGATTTCATTGATAAAAAGATATTCGATTTCTCTCTTACTGAGGATAAACCAGTGTATAGTATAGATACTCCTCCTCCATATCTTAATAGACCAGTTCATATTGGTCAAGCAACAACTTATGCAATCATGGATATGATTGCAAGATATAAAAGAATGAAAGGATATAAAGTTATTTTCCCACTTGGGCTTGATAGAAACGGACTTCCAATTGAAATGGAAGCAGAAAAAAGATTCAAAGTTTCTATTCTAACAACTCCAAGAGAAGAATATATTAACAAGTGTAAAGAAATATTACAAGAAGCTTCTGGAGAAACTCAAAATAGTTTTAGAGAAATTGGAATATCTTTTAGCTCTTGGGATAATTATAACGTAATTGGAGGAATTTATGAAACTGATTCTCCAAGATATAGACAATTAACTCAAAAAACGTTTATTGATCTTTATAAAAGAGGATTAATATATGAAGATGAAAAAATTGCTAACTATTGCCCTGGATGCCTTACAACAATTGCTGATTCTGAAATAGATTATAAAGATGTAGAATCTTTATTTAATACAGTTTTGTTTACTGTTAAGGAAACAGGAGAAAAAATACCTATTGCAACTACAAGACCAGAACTTATTTGCTCAATTGGAATGGTTATATTTAATCCAGAAGATGAAAGATGGAAAAAACTTGAGGGAAAAACAGCAGTAACTCCATTATTTAATATTGAAGTTTCTATTAAAGCTCATCCACAAGCAAAAATGGATAAAGGAACAGGCCTAGTTATGATGTGCTCTGCTGGAGATTATTCAGATATTAGATTTTTTAGAGAACAAGGAATTAAACCAATCATCTCTATTGATATTACAGGAAAAATGAATGATAATGCTCAAGAATTCTCAGGACTTTATGTTAAGAAAGCAAGAGAAGCAATTATTGAAAGATTATTAAAAGATGGACTTATTACTGAACAAAAGAAAATATCTCATGAAGTTCCAATTTGTGAAAGATCAAAACATGAAATAGAATTTATTGCTCAAAGAGAATTTTATTTAAAGCAATTAGATTATATTCAAGACATTAGAAAAATTAAAGACCAAATAAATTTTACAAACCCATTAAGTAAGAAAATACTTGAAGATTGGCTTGATACAATTTCAACTGATTGGCCTATTTCAAGAAGAAGAATATATGCAACAGAAGTTCCATTATGGTATTGTAAGAAATGTAATGAAATTATTGTTGGAGATGATACAAGGTACCAAAGACCATGGTGTGAAGAACCAACAACTAAGGCTTGTCCTAAATGTAAAGGAACTGAGTTTGTTGGAGAAACAAGAGTTCTTGATACTTGGTTTGATTCATCAAATACTGCTTTCTATATACAAGGATATGGAACTCCTTTCTTTAATGAGCATCCAATCTGCTCACTTAGACCACAAGGAAAAGAAATTGTAAGAACTTGGTTATACTATACACTTCTCAAAGGATATTTAATAAATAATAAACCAATGTTTGAAAACGTTTATGTTCATCAACACATTCTTGATGGTAAAGGATATAAAATGTCAAAATCTGAAGGGAACATAATTAATCCACAAGATGCAACCAAGAGTTATGGTGCAGAAGCATTTAGATTGTGGGGAGCTTCAGAAGGGAATCTTGATCAAAAAGATTTTAAGTGCTCACTTGATAAAATATCAACTGAACAAAAAACATTAAATAAATTATGGAACATAACTAAGTTTATTTCTCAGTTTAAGATGGTTCCGGAAGTTACACCTAGTTACACAGAAGCAGATAGATGGATTTTAGGAGAAATAAATAAATTAACTAAAGAAACAGAAGATGGATATGAACATTATGATTTCCATAACCCAATCATTAAACTAAAGCATTTCATCTGGGATACATTTTCAAGTCATTATCTTGAGCTTGTAAAAACAAGATGTTATAATCCTGAAGGAGAATTTACAAAAGAAGAACAAAATGGAGCAATACAAACACTTAACTATACTTTAGTTAAGCTTCTTTACTTAATGTATCCAGTAACTCCTTTTATTACTAAAAGAATACTAGAAGAAAATTATAATATAAACATCTATCAAGAAGAATTTCCTAAAGTTGAAGAATTCAAATCTTTGCTTAATACAGAATATATTGAAAAAATTAATAATGCAATATGGAAAGCAAAGAAAGATGCATCTATTTCCTTAAAAGAAAAGGTAAATAAAGTAATGCTATCAAATATATATAAAGATATTGAGATGGATTTAATTAAAACACATAATATCCAAAACATTGAATATAAAACAGATAATAGCGAACCAGAGGTTGTTGTAAATGCATAAAGAAAGAAGAACTACCTTTTTAGGAGATATGATATTTATAATCATTCTTGTTCTTGCTATTTATTTATCTTTAAATCTATTATCTGGAAATCAAATTATTAAGCTAAGTAAGATAAACGAGACTTATGGAGTATCTCAAGATAACTTAATTCCAAATAACCAAGATGCATACATTGCAGACTTATCCTTACTTAGTGATAATGTGCACACTAAACCAATTATAGATTACATTAATTTAAATAAGGACTCTATTAAGATTAATAAATTAGTAAATTATAATTTAATAACAAATAATAATTGTATTTCAAGAACATTATATCTTCAAATCAATTCATTTGTACAAAAGCAAGATACTCTTCTTGATACTTTTGAAAAACTAGATTCTCCTAAGTTAAATAAGATATATTGGTCACAATATATTGATAACCTAAATAATAGAGATGAATATAGAAATTTAAAAACAGAAGTTATTAAACTTGAAATTTGTAACTAATTCTTTTTGATAAAATATGTTTACTGAGATTGCAAACGGAGCAGAAGCAAGAATATATACTCATAAGCTATTTGATAAAACAGTTGTAACTAAGCAAAGAATAGAAAAGGAATATAGAGATAAGTTACTTGATAATAAAATAATTAAGCAAAGAACAAAGAGCGAAGCTATTCTTTTAAAAAAAGTTAAAGACATAGGTTTATTTTCTCCAAGTATATACTTTGTTGGAAAAGATAAGATTGTTATGGAATATCTAGTTAATACAAACGAGCATGACAAGTATCTTCAAGAAATTGGAAAGAACATAGCTGTGCTTCATAATAATAATATTATTCATGGAGATCTAAATCTCATAAATATAATTACAACAAAAGAAAAAGGTAAGAAAGAACAACAAGCAAGGATATATTTCATTGATTTTGGGCTTGGGTTCATGTCAAACAAGATAGAAGACAAGGCAACAGACCTTCTTGTTCTTAAGAAAACTCTTCTTTCTCTTAAAAGTACAGAAAAGTTATGGAAAGACATGCTTTTAGGTTATGAAAAAGAAACAAGTAATAAAGAAATAATAAATAAGATAAAAGAAATAGAATCTAGAGGAAGATACCTCTAAA
>JBAWVI010000059.1:0-6099 GCA_037147375.1 archaeon
AATTGAAAATAAAAAAAATTAAATTATTGATTGTATTTAACTTTCAATTTATTATATATTTCATAAAATTTAGATAAATCGTTAGATGATTTTTGGGTTTCATTAAACCAATTTGTATTTATTATTTTTTTCATAATATTTAAAATTGTGGTTATATAATTTTGGTTTGAATTATCTTTTGATAAAATTAAATTTAACTCTTCCATAAAATTAACTTGTTTATTTGATTCATTAACAATTTTTAATGTATTAATATAATTTTCTAGTGTTTTTGTAATTGTTTCAGAATCAACATCAATAAAATCTTTTTTATATTCTACTGTCCAATTACCTTTATTTTTCCAATTATGTGTTGGATTTTTACCAGTCTCAAAATATTCAATTAATTCTGTTTCAGATCCTATTGGAAGAATTAATGAATTTTTACCTGATTTTATGTATGGTGTATTTGATACAACTCCATTTCTAAAATAATTATATATCTTTGTACTCTTTTTAGTAACATTTTGGTTATATCCATATATAGATCTAAAAACTTTTTGATATAAATATGATGAATGAGCTGTATTTTCTTCAAAAGAAAATTTATATTTAATTAATACAGATCTTATTTTAGTCATATATGAGACACCCCACACTTCTCCTATTAGTTATTATTAATAAATAAGTATTTGTTATGTATATGTATATATATATTTGTATATAAATTTTATTAAATTTATCTAAAAATAAAGAAAAAAGAAGATAATTTTATCTTCTTCCTGATGCTGCTGTTGAATATTTACTTCTATATCCTATGTATTTCTTTCTAATACTTGCATCTCTAGGATTTTCTTGTTCTTCATCTGCTTCAGGAGCAACCATCTTTGGTTTTTGTGCTGTTGGAACGTTTCCTGCATTAATTAAGATGATATCATCAACAGAAATTACTTTATTATATGGTATACTATGATCAGTTATTATCTTCTTAGCTTCAACCTTTGAATTAACCTTAAGTGGTTGTGTTGTTATTGTTTCAATAACACCTTGCTCTAAGTTAACTATGAGATCATGTACTTTTCCTCTATATGTAGCGTCTGTTTGATATAAATCCATACCAAATAGCTTTGAAATTCTTGTAGTCATTTTTATTCCTCCAATTAAATATTATTTTTTTGTATACTAATGTTATACAACATATTTTTAAACACATTTATTTAATTTATTATCATTTATTCTTATTTTTATTTACTTATTGAATAATATTACTTTTTGTGTCTATTTTTCCACATTTCTTTGAATGTTTCCTTAAGATGTTCATATATATCTTTATTAATTTTTTGTTCATCCATTAATTGGCGAATATACATTTGTGTGTTTTCTGTTTCTGTTCTTTCCTCTAATTTTTTAATTTTTTCTGCATTTTTCTTAATTTCAAGTTCATGGAATCTAATTAATTTTAATAATCCTTCTTCTTTATCTTTCAATTCTAATATTCCTTTATTTTTATTATACCATGCATCATATGTTTGTTCAAATTCTTTTTTTGCTTCTTTAAGAAATTTAAGTTCTGTTTCTATACTTTTTTCATGTTCAAGTGTTTGAGCTGTTCTATTGTGTTTTTCCTCTAATCTCTTAAGTGCATTAGTTTTTTCTTCTATTTTTTGTTTATAAAAATTTATGCTTTCTGCATGTTTCTTTCTTTTTGTTACTAATTCTCTTAATTCTGTAAATGTTGGTTTTTTTATTGTTTTTGGTTTAATTATTTCTATTTTCTTTTTAGATTTTAGTTTATTTATTATTTTATTTATTTTTTTTCCCATAATTTGATCACATCCTTATATAGTGTAATAATTAATATTAATAAGTAGAATGTTATGTTTAAAAAGTTAATTGTTGTTATGTAGTAAATAATGAGTAGGCTTGGCCTTAACAAAAAAAAACAATACAGGAACTATGGGGTGCGGCTTATTTGTTCTTTTTTATAATACTTAATTTTTTAAATAAATTACTATAACTGCCTTTTAGATCTTCTTTTGTTATTAGATCCTCTTTAAGATAAGCCATTAAACTTAATATTTCATCATCAATTTTTTTAATTTGGTTTTTTATTGCATCTTCTCTTCTTTTGAATTCAATATATTTCTTATATTCTGTTGATTGTCTAATATTTTGATTAGCATCAGTTATTTGTTTATTGTATTTTATACTAACTTTATTTATTTTTTCTTGTGTTTCTTGTAGTAATTTATATAGTTTTTGTTTATTTTTACTTAGATTATGTAATACTCCATTTATTTTTCTACTTTCTTGCACTATCCAAGTTCTTTTGCTTTTTATTTCTCTTAATGCAATTGTACTTTCTTTTTTACGATCTTCATATTTTTCACTTGTTTTTTCATTAACTTTTTTTATTTTTTTATTAAATCTATTAGTTCCTAATTTTAATCTATAGTTTCCAAGTCCCATAAAATCACCTTTTATAAATTACATGTTATCCAATGGATTTTTAATTTCTTTTAATTTATTTGTATTTACTTTTGTGTATATCTGGGTTGTATTTAGATTCGCATGTCCTAATAGTTGTTGTATATATCTTATATTCACATCATTTTCTAGAAGAGAGGTTGCAAATGAATGTCTTAATTTATGTGGGCTTACTGCTTTATTTATTCCTGCTTTTTTTGCAGATATTTTTAAAAATTTTTGTATTGTGTCTGGAGAAAGAGTTTCACCCTCTTGATTACAAAATAAATATTCTGATTTTTGTTTTTCTTCCCTATTCTTTAAATAGGTTTTATAATCTTCAACCCAATTTTTAGATAAAATAATTATTCTATCTTTATTTCCTTTTCCAGATACAACTTTTCCTGTATATTCGTTGAAATCTAAATCATTTATTTTCATATTTATACATTCTGAAATTCTAACACCTGTTGAAAACATAAATTCTATAATTAGTTTATTTCTTGTACTGTCTGTTGCATTAATTAGTTCCTTTATTTCTTTTGGGGTTAAAGTTATTGGTATTTTATTTGATTTTTTTGGTAATTTTATATTTAGTTCAATTGGAGTTCTTAAAAATTCAGAATAAAAATGTTTTATAGCTGAAAGTATTAGATTAAGAGTAGAGGAACTAGCCCCCCTATCAGATTTTAAATAAGACAAGAAATTAATAATATCTTCCGATTTAACTTCTTTTAAATCTTTTTTAATGTGTTTTTGAAATATTGTTAAATATAGTGAATAAGTTGAAATTGTTTTTTCACTAAAACCCTCTATATTTAATTCATTTTTAAATTTATTAATTAACTCTATATTTTTTTCTTCATCACTCATAAATATCAACTCTTTTGAGGTGGGTTGTCCAACAAATATAACAACTTATTTTTATAAATATATTTTGGATTTACACTTCTTTTCTTGCCAGTAAATCCTGTGTATTTATCTGGTATTTTAAAAGAATTTGTTTCTAATTTTCTAATATTTTTAATAATTTCTTTATCTTTTGATTTTTTAATCTTTTCAAGTATATAATCATCTGTTTTATAAAAATCATCATCTATAATCAATTCTAGTTTAATTGCTTGCTTTAAGATTTTTACAAATATGTTATATTTCATTGTGTGTTTTACTCCACCCCAATAATTTTCAGCATAAAATTTATATATATTATAAAATGCTTCTGCGGATTCTTTATTTTTAAAAACAATTTCATTATTTATTACTTTTAGATCATTAAATAATTTTTTTGCAAGTTTATTATCTTTTTCAAGTGCTACATTTTCTCTAAGTGTGTAATCAATTCTGTCTGCGCAAAGGTCTGGTGAATTTCTTTCAAGTAGCTTAAAATTATTAAAATTAATTATATCTTCTAGTTCATACCCATATTTATTTAATATACTCTTAATTTCTTTATCTTTATTTAACCATTCATAGAAAATGTTATCTCCATGAGATTCTGTTTTATTATTAATATAGTAATCATATACATGGGAGAAGGCCATATGTGATATATCATGTAATAGTCCTGCAATTCTTTCCTTTAATGGAGTCCCAAGCTTATCAAGTAATATCATTACACCTACACTGTGATCATATCTAGTATATTCAACCCCATAGTGCCATTCTTTAGGTAGTCCTTGTTGTCTAATTCCTTTTAATCTTTGAATTGCAGATGTATTAATTAGATCTATAATTATCTTTTCTTTAATTTTGTATTTACCATAGATTTTATCTGTTACTTCCACATAACCAACTCCAATAATAAACTCTATTTATATTATGCCGAATTAATAATATAAACCTAACGTTCCTAAATTTGTTAGTTTATCTACTACTTTCTTCTAATTTTCAATAAAAACAAAACACATGGGAGAAGGTATAAAAAGGCAACTGTGTATTAATCTATAACCTTAAAATTTTATTTTTTTGATTATTTATGTTTTCAATATACACAGGGGAAGGTAGGGGTAAGACAACAGCTAGTTTAGGTTTATTAGTTAGAGCAAAAGGAGCTGGACTTAATTGTTATTTAGTTAAATTCCTTAAGAAACAAAAAAGTAGTGAAGATAAGATTTTATCAAAAATTAAAATTACACATAAAGAATTTGGATCAAATAAATTTATTATTAATAAACCTAGTAAAAAAGATAAAGAAGAAACACTAAAAGCAATAAAACAAATATATACAATAATTAATACAAAAAACGTAAATTTATTAGTTCTTGATGAAATAAATTTAGTTATCTATTATAATCTAATAACGATTAAAGAAGCAATAAATATAGTTAAAGAATGTAAAAATAAAAATATAGAGTTAGTTTTTACTGGAAGATATGCAAATAAAGAATTAATAAAGATTGCAGATTTAGTTTCAGAGATTAAAGAAATAAAGCATTACTATAACCAAGGAATAAAAGCTAGAAAAGGATTTGAATATTAATAAAACACATAAGAAGGAATTACCATGCTAACACAAATTAAAAAAATTACTAAAATAAAAAAAAGAACTGGAGAAACAGTTGATTTTAACAAAGATAAGATTAAGCTTGCAATTTCAAAAGCTATGCTTGCAACTGATTCACATAATGAATTAGTTTTAGAGTCTTTAGTTGATAAAGTTGTGTTAGTACTTGAATCTAAATTCATAAATAAAGTACCATCAGTTGAAGATGTACAAGATATTATTGAGTATGTTTTAATTGCAAGCGAACTTTCATCAATTGCAAAAGCATATATCTTATATCGTGAAGAAAGAAGAAAAACAAGAGATAGTCAAGAAAAGATTGATGATTCTGAATTTGTTAAAACACTTAGAGAAAAGGGTGTTGACTTAAGTAAACAAGCTGTTAATGTTTTAAATAATTCAACTCAATTTATAGATCTTGGATTAATTATCTTTTTAGATAGATATTCTCTAAAAACAAAAAGAGAGGATATTAAAGAAGGAGATCTAATTATTTGTATAACTAAAGATGATGTGAAATATCCTAAAAAGGATATTGGTATTGTTAAGAAAATAATTGATCGCAATCTTGTTTTACACATGATTACTGGACTTTATGCTGATGAACAAAATAAGTTTGAATTTACACAAGAAGCAAGTAAATGTGAAAAACCATCAGAAGCAGTAAATGATACATATAGAAGAGTTGCTAAAGCTGTTGCTTCTGTTGAAAAAGATGATGTAAATAAATCAAAATGGTTTGATGAGTTTTATAATAATTTAAAATATGGACATATATCGCCAGGTGGAAGAATACTTACTGGTGCAAGTGTTGATGAACTAGGATACACATCAAATCTAACCTTATATAATTGTTTTGTTATTCCTTCTCCAAAGGATTCTAGAAGATCAATCATACAAGATGCAGCATACAATATGGTTGAAATATTTTCAAGAGGTGGAGGAGTTGGTATGTCTTTATCAACTTTAAGACCAGCGTATGCTTATGTTATGGGTGTACATGGAAGATCTTCTGGTTCTGTTTCTTGGGGTGGCTTATATTCATTTATTACTTCTTTAATTGAACAAGGTGGTTCAAGAAGAGGTGCATTAATGTTAATGCTTGATGATTGGCATCCAGATATTTATAATTTTATTGATTCAAAAACAAA
>JBAWVI010000060.1:0-6013 GCA_037147375.1 archaeon
CTAATGCATACGATGGTTGCTGACGAGGGATAAACTTCTTATACAATCTCATGTAATCTAATGAACTGACTCCCGCAATCTTATATGGCATCAAGGGATCACGTTCATCAAACTCTACAATGTTCAATGGGGACAATGAATTGGCATTCTTGGCACCAACGATTTTCTTCATCCTATTGTATAGATACGGAATATCGAATGAATCGCCATTCCAATGTATAACAATCGTAGGATCGATCTCTTTCCATTTATCTAGGAATTGCAATAGCATTGTAGATTCCGTATGACAAGAGATTACACTCTTACTATCATCCGAAGATGACTCCAATAATTTGGCTTCGTCTAAGACATATGCGTAGTAATGCTTTCCGGTTTCATCATATAATGCGATAGCAGTTACTTTCATAGGGGCCCGTTGACAATAACCTAAGTTAATAGCCTCTCCGCGTTCTGTCTCAATATCTAGAAACACTTTGTTTTGATACGACGCCACATCATCACTATCCCGATAGATATCAAGTAGTATTGTAAGACACTTATCTACATCCTTCTCATATAAAGTCTTATCGTCTTTGTCGTATTTCTTAGTAGGATTGGCTCTCTTACCATCTAACGTAGCATACTTACCCTCCGGATGAAGTTTATAGTATGTAGGTTGGTACTGGAATTCATGCCAACCCTCGTTGTCGTCTCTTAGATGACATACTCTGTCCCTATATGAATAGTAAATGGCGTTATACATAACTTATTTTCCTGTGCTACCGAACCCACCGGTTCCGCGATTAGTAGATGGTAATTCTGAAAGTTCTTCAAATTCGATTGGAATAACTTCTTCTAAATATATTTGACCTATTCGGTCTCCTACTTCAAAAGGAGAAGGAGTATAGCCTAAATATGGTATTATACTATTTTTAATATCATCGGGTAAGAAAGATTCAAGTTCTTTCTCATTATCTGTAATTATAAGCTCAGTTGGCCTAATGATTGGAGGAATATTGAATTTATCCTCAACTATCTTTCTTCTTTCAAAGAAAGGAACATTTATCATTTCCTTTCCATTAAGATAAAGAACATCAAACACCTTTAGATGAAGAGGAAGCTCTTTTGCTTTTTCATCAATATCATATTTTCTTTTTCTTTGTATAGTTATTTGAAATGAATGATACTTGTTGTTATCTGGATCAAATGCAATTGATTCGCAGTCAATTATAAAATCTCCTTCTATTTTTTTAATTTCTTCAACTATATCTGGAAACATCTTTGTCATATCTTCTTCATTTCTTGAAAATATTTTTACATGATTTCCAATCTTATGAATCTGTTGACGAAATCCATCTATTTTTGAGTCTACTGCGAACTGTTTCTTTTTATCTTCCTTATCTTTACCTAATCTCTCTATAATTTCTGGAAAGCCGCTTGCTCTTTCACAAAGAGCAGGCTTGATTGGAATAAATGGAGTAATACTTACGCTTTCAAGATCTTTCATTCCACCCAGCTTAATTATTTTTGCAATTAATCCAAGATCAGAAACTTGATTATACTTATTTGTAATTATTTCTTTTGCAATCTTCTGATCAACAGATGGATCAATAGACGCTAGAGCATCAACTATTGTTGAATCTGAAAAACCTAGTCTAAATGAAATTGGAAACTTAACAACATACTTTGCTTCTTTTTGGGAAACATTAAAAAGAATTGATTCAAATAACTTAAGCTTTTTTTCAATAGTTCCTTTTCCACTAATCTCTGCAATCTTTTCAAATGTTTCATAAACATCTAAAAAGGATAGTTCTTTTGAAAATAAAGTTTTTTGTTGCTTTGTAACAGGCGTACCTTCGATGATTAAACCAAGATCTCCAACCTTAAGAAGATCTTCTTTGATTTTATCTTCTGGTTGTCCAAGATATCTTGCAGTTAAAGAAATAATTGTTGCTTCACCAATATTTATCTCTCTTCCTTGATACTTAGGTCCAACCTTACCTTGACAGAAATAAACAAGTTTGTTAATATTTTCTTTTTCGCAAAGCACAAATAATTCATGAAGAATAGATGTCATAGTTAAGCGTGAAGAAGTATCTCTTACCTTATCAAAATATTCACATACTTTACTAAATTCCATATAAATATAATATAGCAAAAGATTTAAAAATAAGAAAAAGAAGAGAAAGAAAAGAAAGTAAAAATAAGAATCAAACTCTAGATGATTCTTATAGTACATCCTGTACTTCTAAGAATATCTGTAAATGTATTCTCACTTTTATCTAGATTCTGGGGGTGAAGATAAACTTCTTTATTATCTCTATATTTAAGATAATCTCTAGAGTTAACAAAGTATACCATCTTTTGAACAGAAATTGAATTTAAATTAACTAATATTGATTTTCTTTGATCACTTGTTAAAAGAATAATATCCTTCCTATCTCCTTGTCCAGTATAGTCCTTAAGAGTCTTAACTAAATGGTTATAGAAAAAATATGATATAGGATAATTTGTTATAGGAGGAGATTCTGTGTAAGGTCCAGTTTCAAAATAAGTATAAATCTTATATTGTTGTTGCAATTCAATAGAACTTAGGTTAAGTGCTTTTGAAAGAATAGTAAATTGTCCATCTTTCTTAATTGCATTATCAACAGTTTTTTGCTTTTGTTTAATTCCAAGATCAATATCTTTTTGATTTGAAAAACCAGTATGAAGAAGAGCCATGTCATCTGTTTTTTTATTAAATGATTCATTATCTTTAACCTTTGTAATCTCTTCCTTTAAGAGATTCATTAAGTCATCTTTTTCAAACTTATCTTCAGTTAGTTGTTTAAGCTTTGAGTTTGCTTTTGTTATTGATTTAGGGGTTACTTCTTTTTTGCTTTCTGTATGTATTTTTGTTTTTACCATAGATAATCATCTCTAATATATTTTTTAATTAAAATAAAATAGTAATAAATAATATTATTAGATGAATTAATAAAGATATTGGTTTAGTAAACCAAACTATAGATTAATTATAAATTTTTTGCTATATCTTGTAATATTTCATAACCAGCTTTTAGTCTCTCCTCTCTAGTTTTTTGATCAGTTATTGCTCTTCCAATAACTAAAATACTTGAACCATCTATGATTGCATTTCCTGGAGTAAACACTCTTTTCTGATCAGCACCAGCAGGAGTATTAACACCCTTAATTCCAGGAGTTACATACATGAAATTAGTAGGTAATTTATCTTTGATTGCATAAAGATCAGCTGCAGAGCAAACAATTCCATCAAGTCCTGCTTCTTGTACAAGTTTTGCAAGCCTTAATACTTGTTCAGGAACCTCTCCAGATATATTTAATTGATTATTCATAATATTCTTATCAATACTTGTAAGAATTGTTACTCCAATAATCTTTGGCATATATCCTCCATATTTTTCAGAACCTTTCTTTGCACCCTCAACTGCTGCTTTAAGCATTTCAAGTCCACCAGACGCATGAACATTAAACATATAAACACCAAGCTTTGTTGCAGCTTGTGCAGCACCTTTAACTGTATTTGGGATATCATGATACTTAAGATCTAAGAATACATTTGCACCATATCCTTGAACAACCTTTACAACCTCAGGACCAAACCTAGTAAATGTTTCTTTTCCTATCTTAAATAAACCCACAACAGGACTTAATTCTTCAACTCTTGATTTTACGTCTTCAATAGTTTCAAGTTCATCAAGCGGTAAACAAACTTTTGTTCTTGCTAATTTTTCTTTTTCATTTAAACTAAACTCCATAATTTATGCCCCCTTATTTATATTTTAAATGTTTTAATTATGTTATCATACGTTAACTTATCTATTTCATTTGTTGATAAACCTAAGGTAGGTAAATATTCTTCAACAAAAATTTTGTAAAGATATAAAGATGGAAATCCAGACATATATGGTGAAAAAAGTTTTTCTCCAATTGCGTGTGATGCATGATCAGTTTCTATCCAATCAATCTTTCCTTTTGCAAGATCATCTCTTAAAGAATTAACTTCCTCTTTCTTTCTTAATGGTGGATTCATCTTATACAACAATCCATCTTCTCTAGCAAGCATACTTTCATCCCAAAGAACATGATGTGGAGTTACTGCACAAGTTATTTTTAGATCTTTTTCAGAATTTATTAGATTAACTGATTCTGAGCAAGATACGTGACAAATATGTAACGTACCTTTAAAGTTTGCTTCTTTTGCAAAACTAATTTGATCTTTTATTGATTGTACTTCAGAAATTGTTGGTCTTGAGTATGCATGTGTGATTGGAATATCTGGATTAAACATATTATTATCAATAAATGACTCCTTTTCACAATGCAATGCAATAACTCCTTTATAATTATTTTCAGCAAGTGTTTTGTAAACTAATCTTTGTTTATCTTCAGAAATGATTGCTAAGTCTCCAACTGATTTGCCAGCAAAAAACTTTATTCCAATAACTTCATTATATTTTTCTGTGATTCTCACAGCTTCTTGAAGTTGTTCTTGATTAGAAGTTGCTCCAATATATAGATGATATCTACCTCTTACATCTTGTGGAACAAGATTCAACCTTTCAATAACATCCTTCTCGTTTAGGATAGGAGGAGATGTGTTTGGCATATCAAATATCTTATCAACTCCTTGTTCGTCACAAACCTTAAAGACATGTTTAATAGTATCTTTATAGTTCTGATTTCCATCCCTACAATGAACATGTGGATCTATTCTCATAATATTTCACCTCTTTTTAATCTTATTTTTCTATTTTTGGAAAACCATTTTTTGCACCCCAATTAAATGGATCTTTTCTCCAATCAGCAAGCAATTCTATTTGGTCAGATGTTAAATAATTAATTTCTTTTGCAGTTTCTAGAAGAACATCATATGTAAGAATTGATCTTACTTCAGTTTTTTCAGGAAGAACATCAAACTCAGTTTTTGCTTTATCAAGTCCATAACTAAATATTGATAAACAATATTCTACTTTTCCTTTTGCATCTCTCACTGCTTGAACTGCTTTTGCAGAAGACCCACCAGTTGAGATAAGATCTTCAATAACAATTACTTTTTTTCCTTCTAAGTCCTTATCAGCATCAAGACCTTCAATTTGATTTTTAAGTCCATGATCCTTTGGTTTATCTCTGATGTATATCATTGGCTTGTTTAATAAATCAGCTAAGATTGTTGCGTGAGGAATACCAGCAGTTGATGTTCCAGCAATTACATCACACTCTATTTTTTCATTATCAATAATTTCTTTAAATCCTTTTGCAACAAGAGCTCTATACTCTGAATAGAATAATAACATTCTATTGTCATTGTATATTGGCATTCTATAACCGGATGCCCAAGTAAATGGGTCTCCTGGTCTTAGCTTAATTGATCCTATGCTTAATGATATTTTTGCAATTTCTTTTCCATAATTCATATTTATTCCTCCTTTTATTTCACATTGAAATTGTACTCTCTATCTTGATCTGATTTTTCTTTGAGCTTACCTCTAAAATCATCTAAACTCTTATACCCTTTCTTTTGCATTAGCTCTTTTAACTCATTTGATATTCTATTAAATGCATTTGGTCCTTCTTTTGCATATGTGGTTGCAATCTGAACCATGTCTGCTCCTGCAAGAATAAATTCAAACACATCTGTTCCAGTTCTTATTCCACCACATCCAATTATCTTAACTTTATTATTTAAAAGTTGAGAGAAACCAAACACATTTCCTAAAGCAATTGGTTTAATAAAATCTCCACCAAGTCCTCCAAGTCCTTTCTTTGGTTTAATAACTGCTTCTTCTTTTTCTGGATCGATGACTAAGCAATTACCAACTGAATTAATTAGAACTGCAAAATCAATCTTAGTATCTATAAGAATATCTGCAATCTGCTTTTGATGGACTTGATCAAGATATGGTGGTAATTTAACAGCAATTGGTTTATCTGTTAAGTCTCTTGCTGCTTCAAGAACCTCTCTTGAATATTCGAAATAATATCCAGCTTGCGGTTTTCCAATTATGTT
>JBAWVI010000061.1:0-5670 GCA_037147375.1 archaeon
CTTCTTTTTTTGGATCGATGACTAAACAATTACCAACTGAATTAATTAGAACTGCAAAATCAATCTTTGTATCTACAAGAATATCTGCAATTTGCTTTTGATGGACTTGATCAAGATATGGTGGTAGCTTAACAGCAATTGGTTTGTCTGTTAAATCTCTTGCTGCTTCAAGAACTTCTCTTGAATATTCGAAATTATATCCTGCTTGTGGTTTCCCAATTATGTTAGGACAAGATAAATTTAGTTCTAGAATATCTGCTCCCTTACTATCAAACTCTTGCATCATTTCTAGATAATCTTGTTTTGAAAAACCAGAGATACTTGCAATAATTGGTTTATTAAATTCCTTTAGCTTAGGAATCATATTTGCAAGTTTTTTGTAACCTGGATTTGGCAATCCCATAGAATTTATGGATAAATGATTGCTCTCGAAATACCTTGGTTTTACGTTTCCTTCTCTAGGTTCAATTGTTGCGGACTTAATAACAATTGCGCCTGCGGCATCAGATTTACCTATTTCAGATAACTCTTCAAAAGTAGTACAACAGGGTCCTGATGCATTCATTAAACTGGTTTTAAAATTTGTGGATTTATATTGATAATCTATTTGTATCATTCAACCCTTACAATTTATGTTCCAATATATTTAAAAAGATTTCTCTTGATAAGAGCTTGGAACTAATAACTCTTACCAACATACACCATACAGCTTGCTTTCTTTCCACAAACTACACAAATTGCATCTTCTTCTGGAATATCCTCGTAATCCATTCTTGTTCCTCTAACTTCTCCACCCTTGGTGTCTGTCTTTATATCATCAGCACAAGCTTTTCCATCTAAATCAATTGAACATAATGGAACTCTTGCAACCTGATCCTTTTCAAGAACTTCTCTTAAATCATCATAGGTTGTAACTGTAACTATCTTTTCTTCAAAAGTTCTATCTGCTTGTTCTCTAAGATTAATTATAAAATCTTGCTTAATCTTTTTAATCTCATCATAAATGTCAGCAAATGAAACCTTATACTTTTCATTAAGATCACGTCTGAAAAGAGTTACAACTCCTTCAAATATATCTTTAGGACCAACCTCAATTCTTACAGGAACTCCTTTCATTTCATAAAAAGTAAATCTTTCTTTTGGAGATTTTTCTTTTTGGTCATCAATCTTAACTTTGTATCCTAATTTATCTAAGCTTTCTGCAATCTCAATACAAAGCTTTTCAACTTTTTCAGTATCTTCACCCTTAAAGTAAAGAGGAGTAATAATTACTTGTATTGGTGCTAAATCAAATGGAATTCTAAGTCCAAGCTTATCTCCATGAACACAAATCATTCCACCATATATTCTTGAAATTCCTGGACCATAACAAGTTCCATAAGCATACTTAACTTGTTCATCCTTATCTTTAAACTTAACATCAAATGTTTTAGTAAACTTATCTCCTAAGAGATGAGTTGATGGTAATTGTAAAACCTTACCATTTTGTAAAATAGCATCAGCTGCATATGTGTTTATTGCACCTGGAAACTTATCCCATTGAGGTCTTTTAAAAAATATAAAAGGAATTCCAAACTCTTGATGTAACATTTCTTCAGTTATTTGCATATCCTCAAGAACTTGTTCTTCAGCATCTTCAATTGTTTCAAATAAATTATGTGTTTCATACCAATAGAATTCGCGTCCGCGAATAAAAGGCTTAGTTGCTTTTGAATCATATCTAAAAACATTTGCTCTTTGGTATGTCTTCATTGGAAGATCTTTATAACTTTGTAACCAATATTTAAACATAAAATAAAATGCAGTTTCAGATGTTGGTCTTAATGCATACTTATTTTCAAACTTTTCAGAACCATGCTCAGTTACCCAAAATACTTCTGGAGTGAATCCTTCAACATGCTCAGCTTCTTTTAAGAAATTTTCTTCAGGGATAAGAGCTGGCATAATCAATTGTTGATGTCCTGTTTCATTTAATTTATCTTCATAAGATCTAAACATCAAGCTAATTGAATGAACAGACCAAGGTCTAAACACAACAAATCCTTTGATATTATATCTTTGATCTGCAAGTTCTGCTTTAACAATAATATCATTAAACCATTCATTAAGGTCTTCTATTTTATATTCTTCGCTTGATACCATAATTGATTTCCTTTATTTTTTACTATATTTTATTATATATAGGCAATATATTATATTTAACTAATTATTTAAAAATTGATTGGTTAAGCTTAAATTCAAAGCCCAGCAGAATGCATCTTATAATTATGCCACACATCAGATAATGTTTTCATATTTTCAGTAAACTCTTTTTCAAGTTCAAGATATTCAATAATTAGTTTCTCTCTATTTCCAATTTTTTCAGCTTTAATTTTAGTTAAAAGAGATTGCATTAAACTACTTTTTTCTCTTATTTTTTTAAGATAAGAAAGATAATCATCTAAAACCTGTCTTTTAATTGGACTTAATTTTTCATAAACTCCAATAGGAATAACATATCTTTTATTATAAAGTTCATCTAACTGAAATAAATATTTTTGATGACTTGAGAGTATCATCTTTTGTTTATCAATAAATGTAGGTATACTAAGTTCTTTTTTTCTACGTTCAACTGCAATCTTAATCTTTTCTTTTTTTGAAAGAGTGAATATCTTAAAACCACCTTTCTTAACTTCTCTTCTTAGTCTTTCAGCACTTACATCTATTTTTGGTTTTGGCATAACATCAACCTTTATTATTTAATAGAATTGAGATATCATTTCATCAAATATTTTTTCATTCTTATAAAGATCATATCTTGCAAGATAATTTGTTTCATGCTTAATTATTTCTTCTTTAAGAAGAGGTATTTCTATTTCAAATTTATCAATTTCTTCTCTTACATCCATAACTAGTTGAGGATCGTTTCTACTACTACGTTTAATTATCCCTGGTCCAGTTATTACAACATATTCTCTCATTGCTTTTAATCTATTTAACATATTAATTGTTTTTTGGTTATCTTCTGCAAGCTTTTGAAAAAAATTAAAAATAATTTTTTGTTCGAGAGATTTAAATTTTAGATTTTTACCAAGTCTCATTTCAATAAACTTAAGTGTATTTAATAATCCTTTTCTTTGTGCTTGATTTCTATCAATACCATCAGATATATGTCTAATTCCAAATGCTCCAATTTCACTAAAATAAGCTTTTTTTATTTTAAGTTCAGAAACAGGAATTGCTTTTTTATAAATTGATTTAATTTCAGAAATTTTTGGTTTTAGAAGTTTTGCTTGAGGAAGTTTTTTTAAATTAGAATCCCTAATTTTAAAACCCAATTCTAATTGATTTGGATCTTTATATTTTTTAGGTTTTAAATTTAGTTTAAGTTGTTTTCCTAGCATTATTTACACCTTAAATGAGGCTGCCCCGATTTGAACGGGGGTCGTAAGCTCCCAAAGCTTAAATGCTAACCACTACACTACAGCCCCTTTTTATATATAATATATATGTTAGAATATATATATAAATCTATTTGCTTTAATGAACTTTAATTTATGACCTAACAATATTAAATATATTAATTAATTAGATTAATTTATAAACCTAATTAGATAATATAATATTTATTATATTATGGAGGAATTAATAATGAATAAATTAAATATAGTAATACTAGTCATTGTTGCATTACTTATTGGTTTTGTTGCTGGATGGTTAATATTCGGTATGAAATCAACAACAGGAAATGCAAAATATACAGTATCTACAGAACAAATAGACAGACCTATTGAATGTGGAGCAGGAACATTACCACACACATGTACTTGTAGTAATGGTTTAGGTGGAAGCGGAACCTGTTCAACAAGTAAATGTATGAAAACACCAGATGGTGATTCTATTTTTGATTGTAGTTGTTGTAATAAAACAGCTGATTAAGTAATTTTTTAAATTACTTATCTTTTTCTTTTTTTATTTTTATATCTTATTTAAAAAATTAGGAGTTCCATTCATTCCAATATTTATTGAAATAATCTATATATTCTTTTGCAAGAAATTCATTGTAAATAAATACAAGTGATTCATCATTTTTTGTAGTCCCATTAACAGATAAGTTCATTGAACCAGTCATAACTATCTTATTATCAATTACACAAAACTTATTATGCATATTTTGTGGATTCTGATCTAAAAGAACAGGTACGCCTTCATCTTTAAGTTTAGTGTATTCTGAATATTCGCTTTCTTGAGTTGTTTCAAATATAAATCTCTTAGCTATGTTCTTTGAAATTATTGCATCCCCAGCTTCATCAAGAGTAAAAGAAAAGAACATACATTCAATTGAAAGATTAGAATTATTTATCTTAGAGATTACGTGTTCTGCACAATTATCTTCTGGACAAAAATAAAATTCTCCATTTCCTATCTTATTTATCTCTGTTTCTTGATTAACTGATGGACTAAAAACACCTGTAAAGAAATAATCTATCTTCTTTGTAAACAAATCTGCAACTTCTTTATCATTAATTATTAAAACATTATTATTATTTCTTCTTGAATCATTAAGAGTAAAGTTCATTGACCCAACCCAAACTGTTTTGTTATCAAATACACAAAACTTATTGTGCATAATTGGATTACTTTCAGGAGATAAGATAACATCTGCTCCTCCCACCTTTAATGCACCTATCTTTGATGCTTTCTGGGATGCTTGCTCAAAGTCACTAACGAATCTTACTGAAACACCAGATTTATTTTTATCCACAAGTGCATCAGAGATGCTTGATACATCAATATCATACACAGAACAATCAATTGATTTCTTAGCATCATTTATTAATTCAACAAGCTGTAGAGAGCAATCATCTTCTGGACAGAAGATAACTTGAATATCTAGGTTTCTATCTGGAGAACCATAAAGATATCTTCTTTCAAGTTCAGAATAAACTGAATTTTTATCAATTTTTATTTCTGGAGTTCCAATTTCTTTATTTGCATCAGAAAGAAGATTATTTGCATCTTCCTTAAGTCCATTAATGTCTGATTTTACTTGATCAATAGTTGTACTTGGATCGGGGTAAACAAAAACAGCAATAACTATTCCAATAACAATGCAAAGAAGAACAACCATAACAAGTGTATCTAAATCCATATATTTTCTTTATCCAATCTTTATTTATTTCCTAAGTTCAATTTCAAAGATATCAATTATTCTTTCAGTATCTATATCTCTTAATGAAACTCTATTGTTTACTTTTCTTATCATACCAAGATTAAAATGAGGATAAGAAGCAACTAACCTTCTTAGTTTATCATATTGCTTTAAGGTTACTTCTTTGTTGTGTCTGTGTGTTAACTCAGTAAAGATTTCATGAAACCTTTCACTTTTCTCAAATGTTTCTTTATCTCTTTCTCTTACTCTAATTTCTCTTGGTTTAAATAAATCTTTAAATCCCATAAATCATTTCACCTTATTTTAAATTAATTAAACTTACCTTGGAAGAGTGGATTTCCTCCACCCTTAATTTCTTTTCCTAGTCTCTTCTCTAATTCCTTCTTAATAGTTTCTATATTTTCTTTTGAAGATGGTCCTTTCCAAATGAAAACATTTCCATTATTATTGTAGATTGCTATTATCTTATCTTTTGATTTTTCGCTTGATTGAACTTGCTTGAATACTTTTAAGATTTC
>JBAWVI010000062.1:0-5649 GCA_037147375.1 archaeon
CTCTCATTCTTGTATTTTTATGTTTTAAATCTATTTTTAATCTTAAAGATGCTTTTCCTTCTGGATAGCTTTCCATTTCCTTCCAATTGATTAGATTTTGCTCAGGGCTTGAGAACCTACAATCACAAGTTTCTTGTTTTTCTCTAAGTTCACTCATTTTATCTGGATTACAAAAGCACATGTATGCTTGACCTTTAAGAATTAATTTTTCTGCTTGCTCTTTTAACAAATCAATGTGATCAGATGCATAAATAATCTTATCTGGCCTAACTCCTTGCCATTCAAAATCTTCCTGCATGATGATATAGAACTCAGGCTTAACTAAACGAGGATTTGTATCTTCAAATCTTAAATAAAACTTACCACCATATTGTTTTGCAAGAAGATAATTAAGTAAAATTGCTTTTGAGTGACCTATGTGAGGATATTTCTCGGGACTTGGCGGAAAGCAAGTAACTACTTTATCTCCTGGTTTGATATGCATAAATGCATATATGTTTCTATCTTCTTTTTCTTTTTTTTCAAGAAGCTCAGGAGCAAGGTTTTCTATTTCCTTTTCCTGCTCATCAAGAGATAAAGCATTTACGTCTGAGATGATTGGAATTAGAATTGCAGACAATTCTTTTTGCTTTTCTCTCCATTCTGGAAACTTTGAGATAACTGAACCAAATGCAAACTTAATATCTGCTTTTCCTTTATGTCTATATGCGTTCTCAAGAACAATTATTTTGAATGTGTTGTCTACCATAATTAATCATTAATATCTTTTTTTGTTATATTTTATTTAATTATTGATTTAACTTTTTTAATAAATAATTCTGCATTTTTAATTCCATTTTCTGCTTCTTCTTTTGAAACAATATCTACTTCTTCATAAACAATTAAATGCCTTTTCTTTCTCATCTTATTAAATATAAATAATATATCTTCAAATTCTTTACTATATTTAAATTTTATAAACTCAACAACAGATAAATGCTTTCCTTCTCCTTTAGGTCTTACTCCTGACACAAACATTAAAGCCCTTCCTGCTTGAAGCATTGAATTATATGTAATTGAATAACACCAATCAAAATCATTAGATTCTAAAACTCTCTTTGCAGTTGCAAGATCTTTTTCAGCATGTAAGATCGCTTTAGTTATTAATGATTTATCAACAACGATTTCTTCCCAAAAATCATTTGATTTGTTTTCTGAATTCATCTTCTTCTCCAATTAACATAATAATATTATTTTGATTAATTGTCTTTAATAAATGATTGCTTTTTGCTTTAGTTTTAAAAGTATTTTCATTCCACAACACAAAATTAATTTCTCTTTTTGTAATGTCTTCTATTTTTTTTATTATTTTTAAAAGCATATCTTCTTTCATTTCAGAAATTATAAGAATATCAATATCACTATTACTATTTTCAGTTCCTTTAGCAAAAGAACCATAAATTAAACAATATTTAACTTTATTAATTAATTCTGTTTTTATCAAAGTTCCAAGATAGTCAGTTTTAATAAATATGTTTTTTAAATCTTCTAAAAATATACATTCTTGATTTATTGAATAAATTAACAATTGGCCTTTTGTTTTTACTTTAATAAGATTAAATAATTTTAGATTATCCAATTCTCTTGAGACTGGCCCAGGAAGAGAATTAACTAATCTAGCAATTTCTCTTAAATGATAATCTTTATCTTGATTAAAAAGAAGTAAAGATAATATTCCAACCCTAACTTTTGATGTAAATAACTTACTTAACATAACTGTTCCTTTTTTTAGTACAACTGTATCAATATTAGGAACAGTTAAGTTTAAATTAGTTTTGGTTTTATCTAGTTACTTGAAAGCTTTCTACTTTTGCAAGAAGTTCTTTTGCATGTGCATCATTTCTAAAGTGCTCTCTTACTGGCTCAATGAATTGATCTATATACTGAGCTGCGGTTCCTTTAAGATCCATTGGATGAAGCTTCTTATCTACAAAATCTTTTTCTAAATCTTCATAACTCTTGTATGTAACGTCTCCACCAAACTTTTCTGGTCTTTTTACTACAAACTCATCAATCTTTTCAAAAATAATATATTTACAATATTCTAAGATTGGATTATCTTTAACTATTCCTTCTGGACAATATGCTTTCTTGAACTTTCTTTCAATCTCTTCTTTTGAGTCAGTCATAAAGATAGCTGAATCAGGGTTTGACTTTGACATTTTCTTTGCAATTGTTGCTTCAATTCCAGTTGCTTCCTTGTCTTTTGGTTCAGTTAATCCCATAAGCATGTGATGATGTATTGCAATTGGTTTTCTTCTTCCAATCTTTTCTGCAACTTCTCTTGCAAGAACATTTACCTTTCTTTGATCCATTCCAAGTTGAGCAATATCCACATTTAACATAAAGATATCTGATGCCTGCATGCAAGGATAAAATATTTGTGCAGCAGTAAGATTATCATTTTCTGTTCTTCCCATTATCTGAGAGCATCTGGTTATTCTAGGAACAGAATTAATTGTTGCAATATGTATAACCATAAGCCAGTATGCTTGATCCTTCATTAAGTCTGATGCCCAAATGAACTCAACATTTTTAATATCCATTCCACTTGCCTTCCAAACCTCAATAAAGTATTCTCCAACTATTTTTATCTTGCTTAAGTCTCCACCCATCTTATTATTCATGAGTGCATACCAGTCAGCAACAAGAAACTTAAAATGAACTCCAGCCTTAATTAATTTATTTACATTTATTGCTCTAAGTAATCCCTGAGCTATGTGTATTCTTCCACTAGGTTCAAACCCATCATAAGCAATTAATGTTTCTTTCTCAATTAATCTATTTACAAGTTCGTCTTCAATTAAGATTTCTTCTCCAACTTCTTTAATTAACTTTAATCTTTCTTCAATATTTAATTTCATTATAAATCCCTCAAATCAATTATTACTTTTTTATCAAACATATCAAGTAATAGTTTAATTATAAAAAGAACTATTAACGTGATAATTACCTTTAATATAAATATTAATATTTCTTGGCCTGATGGGCCATACATAAGAAGATTGAATAAAGAATAAACAATTATAATTAACACACCTATAGAGAACACTGAAAAGATCATATGTTTTTCAAAATAATCTTGTGTTCTTTTACTTTTTGATTGCTTATTTTTAAGTTTAGTTCTTTGCATATAAAAACCTATATAATATTAGGTATATAAGATTTAAAAAAAGAAGTATATCTTTGATTTCACTTAAGTTTACTAATAATTAGAGAAATAGATATTAAAAGTCCAATAAACAAGATTGAAAGATAGATAATTCTTACATTATATCCAAATATCTCATTTTGTGAGTGTAATCTATTTCTTTCAAGATCAGTTTCTGCTTTGCAAGAACCAGAATACTCTTCTCCAGATAAATGTAAAAAACTATATTTAATATATGAACCTGAACACCCATATATTTTATCGATCTCTAGATGAGTTTCTTCATGATACTCAGTAAACAATATAGTTAGAACTAAATAGATTAAGATGAATATAGAAAACAAAAGTATTATCTTTTTCATCACAAGAAATATAATAGAACAACGTATTTATAAATCATATAACTAAGTAATAACTAAAGAGTAACTAACAATATATATCTATTAAACAATCATACAATTATGATGACCAAACCAAAGAAGGCTACTGTTAATTATTTGTATAATATTAAGACTGATATGTACACGTTTGGAAAGGTCCTTGCTTCTCCAAACAAGGTTAAGGTTCTATATTCTCTTTCTTTTCCAAAAACACCAAAGGAAATATCAAAACACACAAATATTAATTTCCCAACAACTTCTAAAACAATTAAAGAACTTGAAGATCTTTCACTTGTTTCAATAAACAATAAAGATTTAAGAAAAGGAAAGATTGTTTCTGTTTCAAGAAAAGGTAAGGACTTATTATCAGATCTTGATAAGAAAAAGAAAAAAGAAGAAGATACTAATTCTTTAAGTAAATAATAAAAGTTTATATTCAAAAAACCAGTTATCTTAATATGATGCTTGGCCAGCTACCCCTCCGAAAAGAATATACACTACAAATTCTATAATATATGCGGCGATTATTAGATGATAGGGAATAATTTAATTACTCAGGAAACCATTAAATATAAAATATATAAAATCAGAAATATCCAAGTTATGCTTGATAGTGATCTTGCTGAACTGTATGGTGTTTCTACGATGGTATTAAATCAGGCGGTTAAAAGAAACTTAAATAAATTTCCTGCTGATTTTATGTTTCAATTAACACAAAAAGAGTTTAAAATCTTGATATCACAATTTGTGATATCAAGTTGGGGTGGTAAACGAAAATTACCATATGCTTTTACTGAACAAGGTATTGCTAGTTTGTCAGGTATTTTAAAAAGCGAAAGAGCAACAGAAATGAATATTCAAATTATGCGGACATTTGTTTCCATGAGAAAATTCATTTCAAGAAATGTAGAATTATTTGAAAAAATAAACTATGTTGAAAGTAAGCAAATAGATTATCAATTAAAATCAGATAAAAACTTTAAAATAATATTTGATGCAATCGAAAATAAAGAAATTACTAAAAAACAAGGAATCTTCTTTGATGGACAAGTGTTTGATGCCCATAACTTCGTATCAAATTTAATAAGAAGTGCAAAGACATCAATAATCTTAATAGATAATTATATTGATGATACTGTTTTAACATTATTTACTAAAATAAATAAGAATGTAAAAGTTACAATCTACACTAAAAATATAACAAAGCAATTGAAGCTTGATCTTGAAAAATATAACTCACAGTATAATCCAATTATAGTTAAAAAATTTAAAAAATCTCATGATAGGTTTTTAATTATTGATAATAAAGACATTTATCATATAGGTGCATCAATTAAGGATCTTGGAAAGAAGTGGTTTGCATTTGCAAAACTTGATAGTGAGAACTTAAAAATATTAGAAAAATTAAATATAAAAAATAATAATTAATTTATACTTTATTTGTGTTTGTCTTCTTATAAATAAATATCACAAGTATAAACTCCAAGATTATCACAATAGGGAATATACTTCCAATCATACTCATTGCTGAAAAAGTTGCAACAAACAATGAAACTAAAGAACCACAAAGTAAAGCATATTTAATTATTCTATCCTTAATAGTTACAAATGCAAAGATTAAAGCCATTAAGAAGGTTAAAATAATTCTTTCTATATTTGTTTTATCTTGATATTTTGTGTAAGCTGCATTATATTCTTTATTACAATAATTGCAATCAAATTTACAATTTGGTTTATAGATTATATCTCCTTGATTTTGAGAACAAGTACTAAATTCATTATTATCATAATTACAATTTGTATCAGTTTGTGTAACTGGTGCATTCATATAAACATACCCACAATTATTTTGTGGTGCTGAAATAAACAACTTATCTAAAGTAAACACAAATGCAATAATTAATGCAAAAACTAGTGCAAACATAATTATGTTATAGATTGGTCTTTCAATAACTATATTTTTAGCTTTTATTTTCTTTTGCATTTATTTATTCCTTTTCTAAATAAATAGATATTAAGCGCCTCGGGTAGGACTCGAACCTACAACCTATCGATTAACAGTCGATTGCTCCGCCATTG
>JBAWVI010000063.1:0-5508 GCA_037147375.1 archaeon
AGTGCTTTTATTCTTTCTTCTATTTTTTTTGCTTTTTCTTCTCTGCTTGCGCCTTTGTAGAAATTCAGCTCTGTTTCTAAGTTATATACAGGAAGTTTATACCCTTTAAAATCAATATATTCTCTTGTAATTGTTTTACTTCCTTTTTCCCATTTCTTTGTTTTTAAATTATAATATTCGCAATTACCTAAAATTTCTACACTTGTGTCTTCTATTTTTAAAAGTCCATAATACGATCTAAATTTATCATTAGATGTGAATTTTACTTTTTTGATTATATATTGCTTGAGAACAGATTCTATCTCATAAGCTCCTTTCTTGTTGGTTGCAATATCAATATCATGTGCTATAACATCTACTCCTTGTAAAGCTAAGTTTGTGCTTCCTCCAAGAACCCATTTAATAGTTGTATTATTAAGTTTATCTAAGATGATTTTTAAAGCTTTTACTTGAGAGTTATTTAGTTTCATATTTTTAATCAGTTTTATTCAATTCTATCTATCTGTATATATGCATAATTTCCTTGTGAGTTTGTACCGGATGTTCCTTTTATTTCTTTTATTATAAATTTTAAGCTTGTTTTATTTGCTTTGTTATATGAGTTTATCATTCTTCCAGTAACATCTAATATTTCTTTTAATGGTTTATTAAATTGTAAATCAATATATGCTCTTCCTTTTTTTGCAAGCAATAATGATGACTGAAATAGTGCATATGATTTTGATGTTCCATATACTCCAACAGATCTTTCTCCCATAACAAGATGATATTTACCAATTATTGCTTTAGATAATTTTGGGTGTTCAATTGGATTTATGTGCTCAAATGGAATTGCTTTTGAAATATGTGGAGAATAATCATTTCTTATATCTTTACTTGCAAATAATTCACTTTCTACTGTTTTACTAAACTCAAGTGTATCCATATGTGCATCTACTCCAAATTCATGAAGCTCTCTTTTAAACAAAGCACTATCATACCCTTCTCCAGGACCAAGTATCATGATTTGCGGTTCTTTAACTTTAAGTTTTTCTAATAAAAAGTTTAAAGGTCTATCATTTAGGTATTCCTTATATATTTTTCTATATCTATGAAATCCACCATTACAGCCATCCCATCCTTCATATCCTCTTTCTTTTGTTCTTCCTAATATTTGATTTATAGGTCTTCTGTTTTTGGTTGGGTTTTTTTTTATAAGTTCAATTGCTCTTGAAATTGTTAAATGTTTTGGTTTAATTGGCATAATATATCACAAATATATTTGAATAGATAGGATATTAAAGGTATCTTCTTAAATAACTTTTGGGTATTATATAATATTATGAAAACATTAGGAATAATTGGTGGACTTGGTCCAGAAACAACATCTGAATTCTATCTTAATATTGTTTTTTCTAGCTATAAGCAGAATAAAGAGTTTAGACCAGGAATAATTATCTCAAGTGTACCTATGCCTTATAAAATTGAAGAAGAAGTAATCACAAAGAATGAAGGTTCTGAAAGATTAATTCCATTTTTAGTTACTGAAGCAAAAAGATTAGAAGCTGCAGGTGCAGATTTTCTAGTTATGCCTTGTAATTCTCTTCATGTTTTTATAAATGAAATTAGAAATTCAGTTAATATTCCTGTTTTAAGTATTATTGAAGAAACAACCAAGTTTCTTAAGAAAAATAATTTTAATAAAGTTGGAGTTGTATCTACTTCTGCAACTATTAAAAATAAATTGTATGAAAATGCATTTAAAGAAAATAATATAGCTTATGAAACCCCAAATGATTTCGAGCAAGCTAAAATGGGTAAGATAATATTGAATCTAATTAATGGTCAACAGAATAATGGTGATAGAGAAGAATTAATTAAGATAATTTCTGATTTTGAAAAAAAGAACGTTGATTGTGTAGTTCTTGCTTGTACTGATCTTCAGTTATTAATTCCAGAACATCCAACCTTAAAAATATTTGATACAATGAGAATATTTGCAGATATAACTGTGGAAGAGATTTTAAAATAAGATTCGAAAATTTGGGAAGGAAGAAAAACAAGTATTTTTATAATTTTTGGAATTACACATTAGATATAAAAGGGAGAATAGATATGCCAATAAGACCTTTTGAATCTAAATTGGAAGTTTTTAAAAGAATTGAGAAAGAAAGAAAATCAGGAAAAGAGGTTTTTAGCCGTAAGTCCATAAAAGAATTAAAACCTGAAGAACTTAGAAGATTGAAGGAAATAAAAACAGGAAGAGAAGCTTTCCTAAAAGAAATCGGATTGATCGGAAATCACAAAGATACACATCTTAATCTTCGAAGATATGAGATATTTAAAAAAAGAACAGAAAATTATCAAAGAATAATACAAAAGTTAGAAGGAGAACAAAAAGTTCTAGTTGATAAACTATACAAAGAAGCATACATCCAGTTACTTGCTTCAAGATATATAAGAAGTATAATTCCAAAAATTCAAAATCAAGCAATGAAAACAAGAATACAAATTGCACTTATGTCATCTGATTTTGAACTTATATCTTCTGGAGAATGGAACGGTAGAAATCATAGATTTGAAAATACAACTAGATCAAAAGATAGTAAGCTCTTTATGGAGACGCATAAAAAATTGTATGATATGTTTTATAAAACTAAACCTGAGAAAGATTGGGGTAGGGGAACAAGAAGAGTTCCATTAGAAGATTTCAGAAGAGCTCATTTCCCTCAAGAATTATTAAATATTGTTTTTAAAAAACATCCATTTTTAAAAAATCCAGATTTTAATAACAAGAAGTATTTATCTAGCTTTGAAAAAGAAATAAATAAGCTTGCAAATGAAATACAAGAGATGAATAATAAGCTTGAAGATACAGATAAAACTTTTGAAAAACATAGAAGTAAGATTTCAGATGTAATTAATGCATCTTGGAGATTAAAACCAATTATCTGGGATCCTAAACTTGATATTGCGTTCAAAAAAAGATATGGAATTACATTAAGGGAAGTGTATAGTAAATTTATAACTAATCATGATAAACCAACAATTCCAATATCAATAATTGATAATGTTCTTGAGAAATGCCTTCATCAAAATACTCTTTTAGTATTCCCTCTTAGAGGGAGTTTATTCAATTATTATCTAACAAGAGGGGTTGTTGAAGAATTAAAGAGATTAGATATTGCAAAGAAAGAACTTAATGCAATAACCTTAACCGCAGATACCTTCAAACATTGGAATTCATTATATAACATGGAATCATACACTTATTCAAACACATATCATGATATTGTTGAAAAAGCACCTGATATTGTTAGTGGACAATTAAATAAGATATTTCCCAAACATCCAAATGTTTCAAGAGTTGTTTTTATAGATTGGATAAGTAGTGGGTTCCAAAGAGATTACACTTATTATTATATGAGAAAATATTTTTATGATAGAAAGAAATCACCTCCAGATATGGATTCTGTAACAGTTACTGAAGAACAAAAATTAAAATTTGATAATAGAGAGATTGAACCAGCAGATCTTGTATCTAAGAAAACTGATGAAGTAACTCATGGAACAAATGGATATATTAATCCACAAAACAGTAAATGGGTTCTGGAAAATAAAGAAAAAATAAGAGAAATATTAGAAGTTGCTGGAAGATTATTTGTTAGAGCTGAACTAATAAATAGAGGTAAATTAAAATAAAAAAAGAATAAAGGAAAAAATCCTTTATATTTAGGATATTAAGAATGGAGCTGGTTCTTTCTTTTGACCATCTTTCATTTCATCAAAGCTTTTCTTCTTGTTTGCGTTCTCTGGACTATATGATAAATCTGCAACAATCTTAAATCTAATTGTTACTTCTCCATCAGCAGTTCCCATTAAAAGAATTCCAGAAACAGCATGTATTGGATCCTTTGCAAGTGAAACATTAACGTCTCCAAAGTAATCATTATTAACTTTATTAAACTCACCTGAAACTTGTTTAATCTTAATTCCTTCAGAATAAGTTCTTTGTCTTAATACTCCTGACTTAGATGTTGCAATTCTAGTATCTTTAAGCTTACCTTCAGCAGACACCAAAAGAGCTTTCTTTATACCTTGTTCCTTAAATGCATTTTCAATGCACTTAATAACATCATCACCATCATCAAGAACAATAGTTAAGAAATTGTCATTCTTACCCATTATTTCAGCAACCCCACTTTTTAACATATTTGATCTACCCTTTTATAGTTTTATTAAAATTAATTTACATATATAATATACCATAGAAACATATTTAAATCATTTCAAAATTGGTTTTATGTTTTTATTTTCTATAGTTCTTTTAATAATTTCTTCTACTATCTTTGTAATTGGAATTAATTTTACTTTATCTGATTTTGGGAAAATATGAGTAATTGTGTATATTTGTTTAATTATTGATTTTTCAATTAAAGTAATTGCTTCCTTTCTCATAATTCCATGTGTACATAACACAGATATATTCCTTGCTCCCTTAAATGTAAGATAATTAGAATAATTAACTATGTTTTCACCAGTATTAACACTATCTGAAACAATTAATATTTCTTTTCCATTAACTTCTTCATATATTTCAAATTCAGGTTTGTTATTACTAAATTCTTTTACAGGAAATATTGTTTTTGCATTTACTTTCTTAGCAACATCACGAGCAGAATCTTGCATTTCATGATCAATACAAGTAACTATTAAGTTTTTATTATTTGAAAAATTATCTTCAAGAACCTTTCCAAAGATTGTAGATACTGGAATATTATATAAAGGTATTTTTGTATAATAGGTTATTTTTGGATTGTACAATCCAAAAGTAAATATTTTATCAATTGATACTTCTTCAAAGAATCTAGTAATTAAAGAAAAATTAAGCTTATACTCAACATCTGTTCTTATCTTTGTATAAGGTAAGTAAGAAGTTATTAAGTATATATAATGAGCTCCTTCTTTCTTGATTGCATCACAAATAAACATAAGTTGCATTAAAGATTCATTTGCTGGTTGAGTCATATTATAAATTAGAAAGATAATCTTGTTGCTTACATATGATTCTACATCAACACTTGTTTCTGTTCCCATAGCAAACTTAACAGTTATATCTCCTATAGGGATATCAAGTTTATCAGCTATGGTTTGAGCAGTTGGCTTATCCTTTTGTAAAGCTAAGATCATGTACTCATCATTCATATTAGTATATATTATGCTTAGGTTTTTAATATATTCTTTATTCTGAGTTTTATCTTAAAAACCTAGTTTTTAGGGTTTTGTTCCTCTTTGTTCTCCTTTGTTTCGCTTTGTTTCACCTAAAGTATTTAAATACAAAAATGCATAAGGTAGTTATGCTTGAAATTAAGTAAGGGTTCTGGTTTTTTATCCCCTCAAAGATTTAAAGAAAGATTTAATATTCCTCACCCTTTAATTTCATGCTACATAATAATAAAGAAAAGGAAAGAAAAAGAAAGAAAAACAAAAAGAAAAAAAAATTAAAAAAAAGGTGAAATGAAAATATGA
>JBAWVI010000064.1:0-5393 GCA_037147375.1 archaeon
CAATACATTCAGAATACTTGTTTACTATTAAACTTAAATCAAGTTCTGATGCAAATTCTTCAACACCATTAACGTTTGCTCTTCTACTTGAAAAAGTAACTATAGGTTCAGATAAACCAGTTGATAACTTACCAGATTTAAATATAACTTTAATAACTTCTTCTTTATTTGCAACCATTGTATTTAATATTAATGTTTTATTATTAGGTTCAAGTATATAGTTTTTTGTTCCAACTTGTAATGAAACAACTCCAATTTCTTTTGAATTACCATAATCAATTTCTGCAAATATGTTTCCAAGGTTAGCTGGTTCAGCAGATACAGTACATGTATTCTTAATCTTCATGCTTGCTTCTGTTGAAACATTTCCTTCTCCTCTAAGCTCTAGGCTTGCAGGAGTTAATTGTAAACAATCAAGAGTATCAAGTGAGTTACCAAATCCAATTCTTACATCAACTGGAATCTTAGTTGTCCATTCTCTTTTTGTTTCAATATTTTCAAGTGTAATAATTAAATCTGTTGAGAAAGTCTTTGCTGTCATTAAGTTAACTCCTTCATCAGTTACACTTGTTTTTAATGCATACTCAACACTTGATTGACTATCTAATATTTTATCTTCACCAATTAATTGCAATTTCACATACTTATTTTCTTTATTATACTTAACAGATGTGATTGCAAGTGGAAGTGTTGTATTATTTACTAATACTATGTTTGATGTGGTTGTGTATTCAGTTGATAAATCTAAATATACAGAAACCTTTTCAGGTATTGTAGATATTAAGTTTGAACTAACTGTCATTGTTGTATCTATGTTTTTGTATCCTTCTTTTGTAATTAAAATTTGGATTACATCTCCTAAATCAGGAGCAGGAAGAACAAATCCATATTCTCCTTTAAGGTTTGTTTGTCCAGTTACAATAACTTGCTTATTTATTTTCACAGTGATATCTGCTTTAGGTATTGCTTTATTATTATCATCTGTTAAAACCATGATTATATCATTTGGTACAAATGGAGTAATTGTTTGTGGTGCAATTTCAAAATTAATATTGTTTGATGGTTTAATATCCATAATAATTGATTTTGCAAATACTGTTTCGCTTGCAGATAATAAATTAAAATTTAAAACATCTGAATTATCATTTGTTATTGCAAATGAAATAACTCCGCTAATGTAATCATTAGCACCAATTGTTCCAAGCTCGATAGCATCAAGTTCTTTTCCAGTTAATAATCTTGATCCAACTCCTTCAATTGAATAATCCTTAAGTAAGATTGTGTTTCCATTTCCTGTTACATTAAGTGTAGCACCAGTAACTGGTCTTAAGAAATTAAGATTAAAATAAAGCTTATGAGCTGTATTTGATTTTGGACTATATTTATCAATAACATTCTTAGTAATCTTAGTTGATTCATTATACATATAGAAATTATAACATACTGTTGAATCACAAAAATTTGATTGACCAGTAAACACTTGTGCTTCTTTTGTGTATGCGTACAATGATTGCTTTGTTCCTGATGTACTGCTTTGTCCAAGTACTTCATCTTGTGGATATCTTAAAATATTTCCACCAGTATAATATTCAGCTCTGTAATAAACAGGAACTGCAGTTGTTACTTGATCAGAAATTACAAGTGTTGCTTCAACTAAATAACTTCCAACCATAGGAGAATCAATAGTTACATTAAACCATTTAGCATCTCTTGTTGTTTTGCTTGATAAATCAATTCCTTCTCCAAGACAAGGAGTGTATGAAACTGAACCTGAAATTTTACTTGTTCCAGCATTAATTTCCTTAATATAAACATCATCTTCTTCAAGTAAACGTGTTATTCCATCACATTTATTTCCAGCACCAGTTCTTATGTGTGCAACTGCTTTAGAATATGCCTTATTTACATTTAATACAAATCTAGCTTTAACTGATTGACCTGGAGAAACAGATGTTACTTGATTTCCAGATGCATCATATAATCCAAGATATTCAATATTTGATGAGTTTGATACCTTTGGTAAAGTGAAATTTAATTTTAATGTATTGTTTGCTTCTTGTGAATATTTACCAGTAATAAACTTACTATCATAATTATTAATAACAAAATAAACAACCTTATCAGCTCTAATTCTTATGATTGTAGAACCGTCAACACCAGTTGTTGTTCTTTTATTTTCAATTTCAGAATTATTATAAAGATCATAAACTGCAATTTGTGTTGAAATTGGACTTGTTCCATCAGTTACTGTGATATTATATGTAACTTCTCCAATATCCATTCTTACTTGTATTTCAGTTAGTTCTCTTTCAACAATCATAAATGGACTTGAGGGTGTTGAAACATATTTACCTGAAACAGCATCAACCTTATATGTTTTTTCAGGATCTAAATTTGGAATTATTACTTTACCAAATACATCTGTTATTCCTTCTTTAACAACTGTATTTGATTCCATATCCCATAATCTTACTGAAGCATATTCAACTGGTTGAACTTCTTTATCAACAACTGAAATCATTACTCCTCTAAATGTTTCTTGAGTAATTCTTTTTAATTTAATTGTTTGCACTGCATCATTCTTTCTAATTCCTACTTGTGTTTTAACAGTATAGTCTGAGTTATCAAAATTAATTGTGTACCCAATATCTTCTCTTATTCCAAAGTTAACAAAACCATCTGCATCTGTTTTAAAATTAGATAATTTTACGTCTCCCTTGAATAAAGAAACTTCTACGTTTTCAATTGCAAGATTTGTTTCTAAATCTACAACTTTTAATTTAATTGTACCAATAATATCTTTTTTAATTTTAATTGCAGGAATAATATTTATTCCTTCAACTTCAACATCAACTTTGATTCCATCAGCTGGAATTATACCAGAATAAATTCCACTTGGATCTCTAACGTTTACTGAATAAGTTCCAAGTTGAATTGCAGATAAATTAGCAATTCCATTTGCACTTGTTGTTCCTTCTCCAGCTAAGAATCCACTTCCGTTATATAAACTAACAACAACACCAGATACTGGTGTGCTAAGTTCATCATCAATAATTGAGATAGTAACGTCTCCTCTAGTTGCATCTCCTGCGGCTTCTAAATAAATTTCTCCAGTTCTATTAAGATTATTAATTGTTAAATCTTTTTCTTCTACTGCACTTTGATTTGCAAGATTAACTTGTAATTCACCACAATCAGAAGGAACATTATCAAGTGTGTAGCTTCCATCTGTTACAATAAATGAATCTTTTTTATAAATAGAATTATTTGAACAAGTTATTGATTCAATTGCAATTGGTGTTAAGATTTGTTCACCAGTTACTTTGCTTTTGAAATAAATTGTTTTTGAATAAGCTGCAACTTTTTCAGATAAATAAATTGTAAATGATTTATCTGTGCTTGTTGGAGTTATTTCATTTGGAGTATCAATTAAATACTTTGATCCAATTAATGAAATTGAATAAAGACCATCTTCCATTCCTTTAATTCTAGCAACTCCTGAAGAATCAGTTGTTATTGATTTAATTGTTCCTGATAAATTAATATCAAGACTTTGATTAGAGATTACATTTTCTGAAGGATCCATGAAAGTTAAAATTATGTCACTACTTGAAGCAGGATTAGTAAATTGTCCAGCAATAATTATTCCAAGCAAAACTAAAATAGCAAGAACAATTAGCAAGAATATAGCAAATGTTGGAATTCCACGTTTTTCAAGTGGGTCAACAATTTTGTATAAATTAATTCCCTTTTTCTCCATACGATCTAAGAAGTTAAAATATTTATCTTCTTGTTTATGATAAAAAGACTTTAAACTCATATCCCTTCATATCCTCTAATATAGGTTATATTATATATATATAAGATAATGATTATATTTATAAAGTTAATCTTTAGTGAACTAATTAAAAGGCTAACCATATATTAATATATTGTTCATATATCTTTATATATCTTTTTATTACAGTTAAGGAGTTAATTATTAACTTCTTTAAATATTTTCAATAAAAACTATGATTTTATGGACTTATACATCCTGGTTGAACTGAATTGTTTGGATCTCCATAACTATTACACTTCCAAAGATTTGTAACTCCATTTGGTGACATATTTCCAGGAGGATAAGGTTCAATATAACCTGTTGAATTAGCAAGATTAGAATTTAATGATGCTTCACTAGGCAATGTAAATTCAGTATAAGCATCAACTATTTTAATGTATGTTTTTGGTTCAGTATTTGAAATTGAATATTTTGGATTTGTTTCCTTAAAAACTAAACTCAATTGTATTCCTTCTGAACTTAATTCAAAACACTTAAGATTTAGATTATCTGGATTTTCATTAAAATATAATTGATTATAGAGTGGATCAGAAATTATTTCATTTGGATAAACTGATCTTCCTGCTACTGAATCATAAAATATTCCAAGTCCACCAGCACTTTCTCTAGTGGAGTTTGGATCTGCAGGTTCAAAAACCTTAGATGGAAAATAGTAATTAATAGCTGGAGCTGGATCTCCATATTTATTTACGTCTTTTGTAATTCTTCCAAGTCCAAAGTACACATCAATTAAATCAATTGTAACTGGTTTTAATGGATTTATTCCTGTGTAACCTGCTGCATTTAGCCCATCTGTTGTCATCTCAAGAGATTTTGTAAAAGTTATGTTTTCTGAATTTTCTCTATCATTTAAATTTTGTTTAATTGTTTCTTTAACAAGAGAATCAAAGAGAGATTCATATCCTGATGGAAGATCACCAATTTTATAAGAAATTGCAGGAGCAATTATTACTGAATTACCAGCTGTGACCTGATCTGCAGGACCAGTAACTTGAAAAGGAATATTACATTGTTGTGCAAAACCATTTGAAGATGATGTTGCAAAGAAACTTGTTCTTGGACCACAAGTTCCTGGATCACACACACCAAGCCTTGCTTGTTCAAGAGTGTTGTGAAGTAAAGGATTGAATAATCCTGAATCACTGCTTGATGGAAAATCAGCAGGATTAAAGGATATTTCTCTATCAGGAGAATATGCAATTCTTCTTGCAACACGCATAGCTTGAAATCCTCTCCAAGGCATATAAATCTTATAATATTGACGAGCAAGAACTGGCCGCTGCATAACCTCATTATTTCTTTCTCTCTTAACAGTTATGGTTGGTAACTTTTCATACTCTTCATCAGATAATGGAATAGTATTAAATGTTAAATAAAAGGAACCATTACAATTTTCTATATTACTTTGATTACAATCAACAACATCAATTTTATTTCCTGCTTCTTTAAACATTGATTCAACAACAGTTGCAAGTGCATTCTCATCAGAATTATTCCCACTACCACTTACTTCAATTTTATAACCAATCACTTCTGGAGTATAAGTTAATTT
>JBAWVI010000065.1:0-5367 GCA_037147375.1 archaeon
TCAAGTATCATTCCATGTAAAGAAATATGCTTAAATGGTGCCTTATCAAATGCAATTGTTGAACAAATTAATTGTGAATTCCACCACCCTCTTATTTGATCGCTTCCTTCAAAGTTAATGTCTGGAGGCCAATATTGATTGAACTTGTCTTTGTTATCTGGGTAACCCAAAGATGCCCAAGATGCAATTCCTGAATCAAACCAAACATCAAATATTTCTGGTATTCTTTTTGCGTTCCCACCACATGAGCATTTGTAAGTTATATTATCGATGTATGGTTTATGAATATCCATTTCTAAATCAAGAGATGGTACTCTTTCTTTTAATTCTTTAAGTGAACCAAACACTTCTATTTTTTCACATTTATCACATTTCCAAATTGGAATTGGTATTCCCCAATATCTTGCTCTTGAGATTGGCCAATCAGAAATTGAATTTAACCAATCATTGAATCTATCTTTTGCCCAAGTAGGATACCAAGAAACTTCTTTTTCATTTATTTCTTTTAATCTTTCCTTCATGTCTTCTGTTTTTAAGAACCATTGAGGGAGAGCAACTTGTAAGAGAGGAGAATGACATCTCCAACAAACTGGGTAAGCATGCTTAACTTTTCTTTTTCCAAGGAGATTTCCTTTTTCTCCTAGATAATTAATTATAAAAGGATCAAGCTCTTTTACTTTTTCTCCCTTATGTGATTGAATTGTTTCATCATAAACTCCAGAAATTGTTACTGGACAATATGCAGGTATATTATTTTCATGACCTACTGCATAATCTTCCTTACCATGACCAGGAGCACAATGAACAAGTCCTGTTCCTTCTTCTAGATGAACAAATCTTGGACTTGAAACTATTTTATAACTTCTTTTTTTATAATCATCAGAGATGTTTATCCATTCTTCAAAAAGTGGTTTATATTTTTTTCCAACTAAATCAGTACCTTTGTATTCATCTCCAAGTAAATAATCATCTTTCCAATTAAGCTCATTAATTATTTTATCAACTAAATCTTTTGCAACAACATACTTCTTTCCTGAATGTATTAATTCAACATATGTGTATGATGGATTAATCATTATACCCATGTTTGCTGGAAGAGTCCATGGAGTTGTTGTCCAAATCACAAAATATAGATTATCGTTATCAAGAGATTGGATAGCAACATAGATTGAAGTATCTGTTAAATCTTGATGTTCGATTTCATTAAATGAAACTGAGGTTTCACAAGAAGGGCAAACATGAACTGGGTACTTGCCATGATGTAACATTCCTTTATCTGATGCTTTTTTAAATGTCCACCATCCTGTCTCCATGTACTTATTATCAAGTGTTCTATAAGGATGCTTCCAATCCATCCATTGTCCAAGATTTTCTATTTCTTTTGACATATCATCAATATGTTCTGTTGCAAACTTCTTACATTCAACTATAAATTTTTCAACACCAAATTTTTCAATATCTTCTTTTGATTTTAAAGAATATTTAATTTGAACCTTTCTTTCAATTGGAACACCATGAGTATCAAACCCAGGAGTGTCTAAGACCTTGTAACCTGTTTGTCTATGATACCTAATTACAATATCTTTCAATATTCTATTAAAAGTTGTTCCAAGGTGTACATGCCCTGAGGCATATGGAGGACCATCAATAAAGTAATAATGTTTTTTAGATTCCTTGCTTCTTACTTTTTCAGGAATTCCTTCCTTTGTCCAAAGCTTTTTAATTTCTTTTTCAGTTGCATAAGAATATTGTGTGTTTTCTTTGTTTGTGCTTTCGGTTTCTGTTGGTACCATTTCTTATTCCCCCTGGAATTTTAAATTTAATTTTTTTTTAATCTAGACCTATAAATCTTCTTTTGAAAAACTCTTTTGTAGCAAATAATTCTTGGTAAAAGAATTATGGCTACAATTATATAATTATAATTGATATAATAGAAATTGATGTTATAGTGTTTACACTAATCTTATTTGAAAATAAATTAGATTTATTTATTTGGTTCATATTTAATCAAAGATTTCGTGTTCTTGTTATTATATAAATATATATAACTAAATATATTTAAAAACAGTAGGGAAGAAACTATTGGGCGTCAACCTCATAAAAAGCAATTGCTTTTTAGGATCCTGAAAACCCCTTGATTTTCATGAGACCGAAACCGGTTGAAGTGGGAATGGCAGGATTTGAACCTGCGACCCTTGGTGTATAAGACCAATGCTCTAACCAGGCTAAGCTACACTCCCATAGATAAATAGAAGAAATGATCTTTGAAATAAAATCATGTGGATTAGTTATTGCTTTTCAGAAAATTCTCCAAACCTTCCTAAATTAACTCTTAATTCTTTTTTGAATTCAGAGGAATAAAGGTTAGTGAAAGAATAGCTCTTACCAACAATAAGCTTCTCAATTGAAGCATCCCATAATGTTAGATAGATTGTGCCTGTATCATCTCCTACTTTTGCTTCACAGACTTTGTGTTCAACATTATCAAGCCTTGAAGTTACAGATCTAAGTGGTGTTTTTTCTAAAATTTCACCAACAATATCGATCTTTTTTTGGTATGGTCTAATTTCCTTAATCTTCATATCTCCTTCCTATTTACTAGTAGTGATATAAGTAAATAAGATACGCAAAGGTATTTATACTTAATTATTTTTTATTCGAGAGGAAAAAGGAACCAAACCAAGTATTTATTTGTTTTAAAATTAGGTGTTTCATCTACTGTTTCAAGATGAAGTTCAATTGCTTCTTTAATGTTTGTTAATAGTTCTGTAAGTGTTTCTGCATATGTGTAACAGCCAGGAAGTACAGGAACAGATGCATAATATTGTTTAGTTTCATTATCAATTTCAATAACTACATCAAATGATTTATGGTCCATTTTTATTTCACCATATATATTAAGATATATATGATTTTAAAAAACTATTATTTTTAAATAAACATAGAATTTCGAAGGAATTTAGGTTTATAAATGGTTTCATTGGTAGTGAACACTATCCTATAATTTAATGAGGCCTTACTTTATTAAAATTAGAATTGTAAGATATAAAAAGAAAATTAAAGCTAAATAACATCTTACTTGTAATCCTATATGCATTTGCGTGCATTGTGTAACCTAAGTAACTATTTATTGATGCAAATAGTCTATACATATAAATCTTATTTGCAAGATAGAGATGAGAAAGATGTATTGTTCTTTTTTTAAATTTAATAAGATTTGATTTCCTTAATCTAACAAATAATGAGAATATTTTGTATCCCACAAAATCAACTCCATCTTTTATTAAATAAATATTTGTTTTTCTTTTAGGTATCTCAAGTAAAAGCTTAATTTTAAGAAAACGCTTAATCTTTGTTTTATACGTGTGTAATTCTTTCTTTGAACTTGAAAGTATTATGAAATCATCAACGTATCTATAATAGTATTTTACTCTAAGTTTATGCTTAATAAATTTATCAAATTCATTTAGATAGATGTTTGCAAACAACTGGCTAGTTAAGTTTCCAATTGGTATGCCTTTGTTTTCTCCAAAATCAGAATTATCACTATCAACCAGTAAGGTTATAAGATCACATACTTTCTTATCCTTGATTCTTTTAAATAATATTTGTTTAAGAATAGTGTGATCAATGGTTGGAAAATATTTTTTCACATCACATTTCAATGCATATCCGTGTTTAGCAAACGTATTTTGAACTGCTTTTTTGATAGTGATTAATCCTTTATGTGTTCCTTTGTTTTTCCTACAAGCAAAGGAATTATTAATAAAGGTTTTATCAAAAATAGGTTCAATTAGATTGCATAATGCATGTTGAACAATTCTATTTCTAAACGGAAGTGCTTTAATAATTCTTTTTTTAGGTTCAAAAATAGTAAAGCTTCTATATTCTGGTACCTCATATTTTCCTAAAATTAGTTCTTCTTGCAAAGCAAACAAGTTTTTTTCAAGATTCATAGAAAAAATCAGAACCTCGATTGAAGATGGCTTTGCTTTTCTTGCTTTTTTGTATGCAAGGGATAAATTTTTGAAAGAAACTAATTTCTCCCAAAAATTAGTGTGTGATTTCATGTGTTTCAGTAATTCTTTTGTATGATAATTATTTATTGGTTATGAAAGTTCATAAAAGAATTACTAAATCATAACCAATGATATTTTGTTATTTGGCGTTCTTCTGTTGTTTGATATTGATTAACCAACCAGGCAAATTTCTTTGCAACCAGGAAAATATACTGATGTAGTCAACTTGAATATACATTCTTTCTTGTGTTTAAGATAAAACTAAAACTTATCCTTTCCTTTCTTTAAAAAGTACATGAACACAAAAAACTCTACAGTTACTATCTTTTCACTTGAAAAGATAGTAGAGACTACGACGCAACGAAAGCCGATGTTGTTGTTCGTGTTACCAGGGACGTTGTTCAAGTTCAAAGCCAACAATCCTGCGTTCGTTTCATTGTTCCAATTGCCACCACGCAAGAACGAAGAACCTCGAAGAACCGACACACAGCAGAAAACATATACGTCAGTATATTCCTAACTTGTAATACTTACAAGTCAAAATAGATTATGAACAGTTACTTATATATACCTTATTCTATAACTAAAATCCAATTAAATCGTTCGATACCAACGAACAGTTTAGCTATTAATCGTTCGATGCCATCGAACGATTTAAAAACCTTATTAATCATAATATATTAGAAAATATATGATATCTAAAGAAACATTAAAAGATATACTTTTAGATCAAAAAGAGTATATATTAAGTGAAATAAAATACGTTGACAGAGATATAAATTTAGATGAATATATTAACAATAACTTAGTTACAATTATTTGTGGAGTTAGAAGATGTGGTAAATCCACATTATTAAGAATATTTTTAAATAAAATAATTAAAAACAACCAAAATATTACTTATTTATATTGTGATTTTAGTGATGAACGCCTAAATAAATTTGAAATAGATGATTTTCAAAAGCTATTTGAAATATTTTTAGAAACATATAAAGATGGAAAGAAATATTTCTTTTTTGATGAAATACAATCTATAAATGGATGGGAAAAGTTTGCAAATAGAATGTATGAAAAAGAAAATGCTAAACTATTTATCACTGGGTCCAATAAATCACTATTACGATCAGACACATCAACAGTACTAACTGGAAGACAAAGATTATTAGAATTATATCCTTTTTCTTTTAGAGAATTTTTAAAAATAAAACCAAACAACTTTAATATTTTAAATCTTACAACGAAAGAAAGAATGAAGTTAAGTAATTATTTTGAAGAATACTTTCAAATTACTGGATTTCCATATCCTTTAGAAATAAAAGACAAAAGAACCTTGCAAGAATATTTTAAT